>CAYNXU010000286.1:0-2476 GCA_964401225.1 uncultured Nitrosomonas sp. | reverse complement strand
GGTTTTGTGCCGGTACGTAAACCCGGTAAATTACCCGCCGAGACTATCGGGTGTGAATATCAGTTGGAGTATGGCAGTGATCGGATCGAAATTCATGTCGATGCGATCTTGCGGGGTGAGAAGATATTGCTGGTGGATGACCTCATTGCTACAGGTGGTACCATGGAAGCGGCAGTCAAGCTGATTCAGGAAATGGGCGGAGATATCGTTGAATGTTGTTGCGTAGTTGATTTGCCTGATGTCGGCGGGAGAGCTCGTCTGGAAAAGCAGGGGCAAAAGGTTTTTGCGTTATGTCGATTCGAGGGCGGATGAATCATTTGTCTGATTTAGCCATTCATCCTCTGCTTTGTTTTTACCAAGTCCCCCTATCAAACAAAGAAACGTGGCAATTGCGCACATAATATCGATCAAGTTAGTTAACACGGCTTATTCAAGTTTTTGGAGTATTCATGCTAGACATTCAACAGTTACGTACTGACCTGGAAAATATTGCCTCGCGCCTGGCTAAGCGTGGCTACCTTTTTCCGGTAGCAGAATTCAATTCGCTGGAAGCACAACGCAAATCCATTCAAACGCATACCCAGGCCCTCCAGGCAAAACGCAACACTACATCCAAACAGATTGGCATTGCTAAGCAAAAAGGGGAAGATGTGACTGCGATCATGGCTGAAGTTGCACAGCTTGGTGATGAGCTTAAGCAGGCTGAGAATCAGCTCGAACACATTCAAGCAGAGCTTCAGCAAATATTGATGGTGACGCCTAATTTGGCGCATGACAGCGTTCCAGAAGGAAAAGGTGATACGGATAATCTTGAGATACGCCGATGGGGAACGCCCAGGGCATTCGATTTTGTTGCCCAAGATCATGTCAGTATCGGTGAGGCGTTGGGATGGTTGGATTTTGCGACGGCTGCCAAACTGAGCGGTGCGCGCTTTAATGTGATGAAAGGGGGTATTGCTCATCTGCATCGTGCATTGGCGCAATTCATGCTGGATACACATACCCGGGAGCACGGTTATACCGAGGTGTGCGTGCCTTATCTGGTCAATACCGATTGTTTGCAAGGTACGGGGCAATTACCAAAATTTGAGGAGGATTTGTTTGTCGTGCAGGCAGGCGGTAGCGGCCAGTGTGATTCAGCGGCGCCAGCCGATCAGGATGCATTCAAGTTGCATCTCATCCCCACTGCTGAGGTACCGCTGACCAATATGGTGCGCGATGAAATCGTTCCACCTGAGCTGCTTCCGCTTAAATGGGTCGCTCACACGCCTTGCTTCCGCTCGGAGGCGGGCAGCTATGGAAAAGATACGCGTGGCCTGATCCGGCAGCATCAATTCGATAAAGTTGAACTCGTCCATATCGTGCATCCGCAAACTTCTTATGAGGCGCTGGAGCAATTAGTCAAGCATGCTGAAAACATCTTGCAGAAACTGGAATTGCCCTATCGCGTGATGACATTATGTACCGGCGATATGGGTTTTTCGGCTGCAAAGACGTATGATATCGAAGTGTGGTTGCCCGCACAAAATGTGTATCGCGAGATATCCTCCTGTAGCAATTGCGAGGCTTTCCAGGCGCGACGCATGCAAGCGCGCTTTCGCAACGAGAAAGGCAAGACAGAACTGCTTCATACGCTGAATGGCTCAGGCCTGGCAGTTGGCCGGACGTTGGTGGCTATTCTCGAGAACTATCAGAACGCGGATGGCAGTGTAACCATCCCATCTATTTTACAATCTTATATGGGCGGCCTTGACCGACTCGCTGTCGAGAGCGGACAATGAGCCCGATGTGACACGTTTCTCTAAATCCGGAGGGTATTTGAAATGGAAAATCGAAGTAATAGCACGGACTACAACCAAGCTGAGATGGCTAAACTCGAATCCGATGTTCGTGATGCAATCGCTCACGGTGGTGACGTCAAGGAGGCTGTACGGCAGTTGACGCTCAAGGCAATGAATGCAAAAAGCTTGGACCCGACGTCGTTGGCTCGAATTGCCACGGCAGTAATGCAGGGCGTGCATGCGGGTGCCGAGCACAAGTTGGAGCAAGCTTCAGAGCAATCACAGGCTGCTCAAACACAAATTACCCATGCGGTTTCTGGCTTGGATACCGCTTTCGCACAAGTTGCCGAAGCTTCAAAATTGGCATTGCAGGAAGCGGCTGGCAAGGCCCAGCAATTCTCCCATGAAGAGTTGACTAAAACACGCGCCGACCTTGAAACCTTGGAAGAATTATTTATGGATATCTTGCAACGATCAGCGTCTCTTGCAAAAGGAGTGGTCGCCGAAACATTGAACGATCTGCTCGCACATGCAAAGCGCAATGGAACCACGATCGGTGCTCAGCTCCAGGAAACGCTAGCCACTTTTACTCATCACATTTCATCAGTTGGGCACGCTCAATTTGAAGCGGGTTTGCAACTGACGCAAGCAACGGCTGATCTGTTGCATAAAATTGCCACGGGTGTTTTGACAGG
>CAYNXU010000285.1:0-2494 GCA_964401225.1 uncultured Nitrosomonas sp. | reverse complement strand
CCTGGTGTTACGGCAAACGTGAATCTAGCGACAGAAATTGCTAATGCCAGTTTTATGCCTGGGACAACCACGGTGGACGATCTCATCGCTGCTGTAACAAAGGCCGGTTATGGCGCAAGCGAGATCAGTGAAGTTAACCGTAATGAAGAAAAAGCCAGGCGTCGAGCAGCGTATCAGTTGGAACTTCGCATGTTCTGGATAGCCGTTGTGCTCACTTTGCCATTTATGCTGCAAATGGGGGTCATGCTTACTGGGGATCATTCTGATTTGTTGCCACGGTGGTTGCAATGGTTATTGGCCACGCCTATCCAGTTCTGGATAGGTAAGCGTTTCTATCTCGGTGCCTGGCATGCTATACGTGGCGGCGGTGCAAATATGGATGTATTGATCGCCTTAGGTACGAGCATGGCTTATTTCTTCAGTGCAGTCGTTACTCTTTTTGCACTCGATCAACATGTGTATTTCGAAGCAAGCGCTGCGATTATTACGTTGGTTCTATTGGGTAAACTGATGGAAGCCCGTGCTAAAAGTAAGACCTCTAATGCCATTGAAGCGTTGATCAAATTGCAACCCAGGACTGCACGGATCGAGCGGGATGGCGAGATCATCGAAGTGGATGTCAATACACTTAAGGTAAATGATATTTTTATCGTGCGCCCCGGTGAGAATTTACCTGTGGATGGTATCGTGATCGAAGGGACGTCGAGTGTGAACGAAGCAATGTTAACGGGTGAGAGTCTGCCAGTAACTAAACATGTTGGTGCAAAGGTATTTGCTGCAACCCAGAATCAGCAAGGAATGCTGAAGTGTCGTGCGACGAGTGTGGGAGCGCATACGCAGCTGGCTGCTATTATTCGCCTGGTAGAGGAAGCGCAGGGATCCAAAGCGCCAATTCAACGCATGGCTGATACAGTTTCAGGAATTTTTGTGCCTGTGGTTGTAATCATCGGCATCATGACTTTGGCATTAACCTGGTGGCTGACAGAAAATTTTGTACTATCGTTGATCAATGCTGTTGCCGTACTGGTCATTGCTTGCCCGTGTGCCTTAGGGTTGGCGACGCCAACAGCCATTATGGTTGGTACTGGGCGCGGAGCACAAGCAGGGGTCCTCGTAAAAAATGCAGCCGCACTTGAGCATGCTGAAAAAATTCGAGTCTTGATCGTCGACAAGACGGGCACCCTTACGGAAGGGAAACCCGTTGTCACGGACGTTATTCCGCTAGGATCGGTCACAGAGCATGCCTTGCTACAGATTGCTGCTACTCTGGAACAAGGCTCAGAGCACCCACTCGCAAGAGCTGTGCTTGAATATGCCGATAGTATGACCATCCGGCCTCAGGCGATGAGTGATTTCAAGGCCGTAACCGGGAGCGGGATTATGGCCAGAATAAGTGATACCCAGTATTTACTGGGCTCACCAAAATTTCTGCAAACCCAGGGTGCAACTATCGATCAATCATATGTAGTTACCCTTCAGGGTGAAGGAAAAACTGTCGTTGGTTTAGTTGCACAGTCTGAGGGCGCGTGCCAGTTACTCGGTTATCTTGCCATCGCTGACCGTTTACGAGGGACCTCAGTACAAGCCGTCAAACGATTGCAGGCAATGGGTATTGAAGTCATCATGTTAACTGGCGACAATGTTGTCACAGCCGCTGCTATTGCCAGGCAGGCAGGAATAACGCAGTATCGTGCTGAAGTCTTACCACAAGATAAAGCAGCTGAAGTAGCCAAGATAAAGGCAAGTGGGCAAGTTATTGGCATGGTCGGGGACGGGATTAACGATGCTCCCGCGCTGGCTGCGGCTGATGTGAGCTTTGCCATTGGTGCTGGCTCTGATGTGGCGATCGAAGCGGCGGATATTACGTTGATGCACAATGATTTGATGAGTGTGGCCGATGCGATTTCGCTTTCTCGTGCGACTTTGGGCAAGATTCGTCAAAACCTGTTCTTTGCCTTTATTTACAATGTACTAGGCATTCCATTGGCTGCCGTTGGTATGCTTAACCCAATTATCGCGGGAGCGGCGATGGCCATGAGCTCAGTATCGGTCGTCAGTAATTCGCTCTTGCTTAAGCGATGGCAGGCGGGTGACTAGATTCATTTATACTAATATCAATAGGAGTAATTAAATGCAAACAACTATCCTCAACATTAAAGGCATGACTTGCATGGGGTGTGTCAGTAGTATTAGAAATATACTGGAGAAGATTCCCGGAGTGAGTGGCGCGGAAGTTTCGCTTGAGGATGCCCAGGTTACTATTCAATTCGATGCGGCACGCACGGATGTTGATCAACTGAAACATGCTATAGAGGACGCAGGATTTGAAGTCATTTCCTAGTAAGAAGCCATGCCATGCACCTGATCACGTGATACAACCTGACAAGGAAGCGCTCATCAAGCGTCTCAATCGGATCGAAGGTCAAGTGCGTGGTGTGGCAAAAATGATTACGGAAGATCGTTACTGCGTTGATATCTTAACTCAGGTATCGGC
>CAYNXU010000284.1:0-2496 GCA_964401225.1 uncultured Nitrosomonas sp. | reverse complement strand
AAAACCCTGCTCAACCAGCCTCGCCCTCGCTACGATCGCTATTCTCGGACAGCCTCCTAGCACTTACTTACTTTTAATACCATCAAAGTAACTTGCGAAGATTAGCCGAAGGAATATGCATCGCTTCGCGGTATTTTGCCACCGTACGACGCGCAACAATGATGCCCTGTTCTGCCAGAATTTTTGCAATCCGGCTATCAGTGAGCGGTTTTTGCTGATTTTCTTCCTGTACCAATTGCTTGATCAAGGTTCTAATTGCAATCGCAGAGCAGGCCTCGCCGCTATTGGTGGCAACATGGCTTCCAAAGAAATATTTCAGCTCCAGAATGCCGTGAGGGGTATACATGAACTTTTGTGTCGTCACACGTGACACGGTAGATTCGTGTAAATTCAGTGCCTCTGCAATCTCTCGCATGATGAGCGGGCGCATGGCTACTGCACCATGCTCGAAGAAAGCTTGTTGATGCTCAACAATGAAATTGGATACACTCAAAATGGTATCAAAGCGCTGCTGGATATTTTTAAGCAACCACTTGGCTTCATTGAGCTGACTCATCAACATTTGTACTGAATCGTTCCGATCGCGCTTCAGAATATCAGCATAAAGCTGATTAATGCTGAGACGAGGAATTGCATCAGGATTAAGTCTAGCTCCCCATACACTATTGAACTTTGTCACAATCACATCGGGAATGATGTAACGCGAGGTCATTGAATCAAATGCATCTCCAGGCCTGGGATTCAGCCGGGCAATGAGTTGCTGTACCGAACGCAAACAATTGTCATCACAATGCAATGACTTCTTAATTTGCCTGAAGTCTTTTGAAGCAAGTGCCTCAAGATCATGCTCGACGAGTAACAGCGCCTCCTTACGATAAGGAGTTTCTTCCGGAAGTGCCTGAAGTTGCAAGGTCAGACATTCTTGCAGATTGCGGGCGCCCACGCCCGTCGGTTCCAGTTGTTGCAGACACTTAAGTGCAGCTTCTAAATCCTCTAGACGAATATCCAGTTCTACTGGCAGCATATTGAGCAGTTCCCGTAGATCCTGCTTAAGATAGCCATCATCATCCAGACTATCAATCAATATCCTTACAAGGTGACGGTCGCGCTCACTGATCCGACTTAGGCTGATCTGCATCGCAAGATGTTCGCGCAAATCAGGCGGCATGATCGCCTGCTGCGGGGAGTCCCACTCATCCTCATCATTTTCGTGAGAACCGTAGGAAACTTCGTGATCACCAAACCAATCAGCTTCTTCGTTTGTGGACAGAATCGAGTCAGGACCATTGATCTCGGGATGCTTCACACTACCTAGCTCTGCTTGCGGAATAATGGCACCTGAGGGTAACGCAGTTGAGTGAATTTCTTCTTGAGATTGCCCATAATCAATGCTATCCCTTACTTCCAGCAAAGGATTATTTTGCACGATACGTTCGATCTCCTGATTCAGTTCGAACGTAGACAGTTGCAGCAATCTAATTGATTGCTGCAACTGGGGCGTCAACGTAAGGCTGGAAGTTAATTTGAGTTGAAGAGTAGGCTTCATTGTTTTAAAAAACGGCAGTTACTTCCCAGGCTTTAGATTAAATATCACGCTTAACAGACACTGAAAATCTATCTGCGTTACCCTTGCGGTGTTAACCCGAATATTTCATAAATTACCACGTGCCCTCACTTGTCCTTTGACTAATAAGAAAGATTTCGCTCAGTTGGGTGCATGAATCACTACACCACGCCTTCTCAAAACTTCCCTATTAATCAGAATCCTGCGTGATCATCACGTGAATTTACGAAATATTCGGGTTAAAAACAGGGTTAAAAACAGGTTCAAAATGCGCATTAATTAGAAATACGCTTTAAATTTTTACTATTTTTGCTTTGCACCGACTACCTCGCATACGTTCTTCAATGGCCTGTTAAAGCCGGAAATGCTCTCCCAGATAAACTTCTCTGACACGTTCATTATCGATGATGTCATCGGGTTTTCCACTGGCAAGCACAGTACCCTCGCTAATGATGTAGGCACGATCACAAATTCCTAATGTTTCTCTTACATTATGATCGGTGATCAACACGCCAATACCACGTTCCTTGAGGAAACCAATCACTTTCTGGATATCCATGACTGCGATGGGATCAACCCCGGCAAATGGCTCGTCCAGCAGGATAAAACTCGGTTTTGAGGCCAATGCGCGCGCAATTTCCACCCGCCGCCGCTCACCCCCGGATAAACTTATGCCCAGATTCTCCCGTAAATGGGTGATATGCAGATCGTGCAACAAATTATCGAGCTGTTGCTGAACTTCATCCGCAGTAAAATCCTGCAATTCCAGTACAGCCAAGATATTATCTTCGACTGAGAGGCGCCGGAAAATGGAGGCTTCCTGCGGCAAATAACTCAAGCCCAGGCGCGCACGCTGATGAATGGGCATTTTGCTCAGATTACGATCATCCAAGTAGATTTCGCCACCGCATAACGGAATCAACCCTACCACC
>CAYNXU010000283.1:0-2498 GCA_964401225.1 uncultured Nitrosomonas sp. | reverse complement strand
TGCTCATCTAACCATTGTTCCAGTCGCGTGATCTTCCCCTCTCTAAAACAAGGAATTCCTGATACCCGGCCTGTAAACTGACCATCTTTTTGTTCTGGTTCAGTTGCAATCAGATGATCGACCCCTAATATTCGTGCAATCGGTGCCGTCACGAAACTATTTGTTGCCGTAATGATGACGCACAAATTACGCTCAAGTTTGTGCTTTGCAAGCAAATCATGTGCGCCCGGCGCAATGAGTGGCACGATTTTCTTCTGCATAAACTCACTACGCCATGCATCAAGCTGTTCTCGAGGGTGGCGTGCTAGCGGCTTTAGCTGAAAATCAAGAAATTCATGAATGTCGAGTGTTCCTGCTTTGTATTGTTCATAAAATTCAATATTCCGTGCTTCATATACTTCACGATCAAGTACTTTCTGCTCAATTAGAAATTGTGCCCACTGAAAATCGCTATCCCCAGTAAGCAGTGTATTATCAAGATCGAATAAAGCTAATTTCATGGTATACCTTGTAATAATTCACGTAATAAAGGAAGTGTTATTTGCCGCTGCTTAGCAAGCGAATAGCGATCCAATGCATCGACTATCTTAATCAGGGATGGTAAATCACGCCGCCCGTACCGCAGCAAATAATCGCAAATCTCTTGCGGCAACTCAAAACCACAATTGATTGCATGGCTCTTCATAGCTTCTCTTTTCTCCTCATCTGTTAATTCATGTAACTGATAAACCAACCCCCATCCTAAACGGGTAACCAGATCCTGCCGTAAGGGCAATTGTCCAGGTGACACATTGCCGCTCACTAAAAACAACGCATCCCCTTCCTCCCGTACCTGGTTATAAGCATTAAACAATCTGATTTGAGCCGCCGCCCCCAACCGCTCAACATTGTCGATCGTCACACAATCAATAAATTCCGCATCTATTGCAAATTTGGTATTAATTTCACATGAAACATACATTGCCCTGAGTCGTTGATGAGTAAATGCATCCGTTACTGCTCGCAATATATGGCTCTTACCACAGCCAGTGCTACCCCACACGTAAATAAAACGTTCATAATTCCGCATGGATATAGCATCCCTGAGTGTTTGCAACAACTCAAGATTACATCCCGGAATGAAGTTATCCAGTGTAGGGAAGTGTAGGGGCGCGATATCGAGCAATAACTGCTTCATGGACACATAGCTTAAATTAATTCAAAAACGGTCCCACTTTATTTTTAGCGTCACACTTCTAATCAGGATAGACGAATCGTTCTGGATTTACTCTCACCAACTTTTGGCAAACGAACAGTCAACACGCCATTCTTATAATCCGCTTCCGCCTTATCGGTATCTACATTGCGTGGCAATGGAATCGACCGCTGAAAGGTTCCATAAGCACGCTCCATAACATGGTAAGTACTATCATGTGTAACCCGCTCAAAGCGCTTTTCGCCACTTAGATAGAGCATGCTGCCATCAATGGTGATATGCCAATCCTTCTTCTCAATCCCGGGAACTTCCACACGCACAATAATTTCTTTATCGGTTTCTTCTACTTCCCCTGCAAGCAAGCTCCATCGCGGCAGCACAGGCAACTGACTATCGCGTTCAGGGACAGCTTTATCTTTGCTGTGAGCAAAATGGGTGAGCGCTTCTCCACTGCGACTGAGCAATTCACGCCAGCCTTCGGAGAGATTTTCCCAAGCACGGCCTAATTCACGACTAATACTTTTCCCAGCCTCTTTTAATGATTCCAACATGTCTGCTCTCCTATTTCATCATTAAAAAATACAATGATTACGGTTTTATGATCATAGGCACATCAGCGTGTCCAGTTTACTCGCAGCAAGTTTTCTCCTTGATTGTAGTGAAAGTCAAGCTCACCCTGATAGGCATGGTGAATCGCCTCGCCCATACCACGAGCGAGGTGGATATCCGTGGTGGTAATCATTGTCGAGTCAGCGTTCTCTTCAATCTCCACGATTCGTTTAAGCGGATGTTCCGCACGCTGGTGCTTCTCTTCATTCTGCACAAGATGCATGATTTCCTCACGGTGCGCCACAAAGAATGTTCCCTGCAGAGTTAGAAAACCAGCAGGATAGTGATCACGGATACGATGGCAAGCCGGGCAGATTTCCTGATGTGCATCGGCTGGTACAGCCAACCACTGCCAGCGCCCCTGGTGATAAACGGCATTGCATTCCGAACAAACGGTGGGTTCTGGCAACTTACTTTTAGCCTTATACGCATCATGCACTTGTTCCTGAAAAATACCGTCACGACGAGTAATCTTTTGGAAGCCTGCGGGAATTTTAGAATGACTCATAGCAAATATCTCCTTTAATATATGTAAAGTATAAGCTCCAAATGGCTTAATTCAATAACGACTAATATGCAAAGCTCAACGTAACCCATGACTACTCTTCTGGATGATCAGAACGATGAATCCTGCTTTCTCAACACTTATATCCTACCTGTCTTTTAGGTGATTCACCAGAATGTCACACAAAAC
>CAYNXU010000282.1:0-2511 GCA_964401225.1 uncultured Nitrosomonas sp. | reverse complement strand
TCCTTACCTGATTTCCAAGCCGTGCCTGCAATATCCAGATGTGCCCAGGGGTATTTTTCCGAAAAGCGTGACAAAAAACAGGCTGCCGTGATGGTTCCAGCCGAGCGCCCACCAATATTTGCCATATCAGCAAAGTTACTCTTCAGTAATTCTTGATAATCATCCCACATTGGCAGTTGCCAAGCGCGATCCGAAGCCAATTCGGAAGCTTGCAGCAGCTCCTTGGCTAACTGCTCACTGTTACTCATTAAACCGGACGCCAGATGCCCTAGCGCGATGACACATGCACCAGTAAGGGTCGCGATATCGATTACAGCATCTGGCTTATAGCGCTCCGCATAAGTTAGCGCATCGCATAAAATCAATCGCCCCTCGGCATCAGTATTTAAAATTTCGATTGTTTTCCCCGACATGCTTGTTACGACATCTCCCGGTTTAGTAGCGTTACCCCCCGGCATATTCTCGGTTGCAGGAATAATGCCGACGATATTGAGGGGTAGCTTCATTTCCGCCACCGCCGTCAATGTTCCCAGCACACTGGCAGCACCACTCATATCGAATTTCATTTCATCCATTTCCGCAGATGGCTTCAATGATATCCCGCCCGTATCAAAAGTTACCCCTTTTCCCACCAACACGATGGGCTTTTCCATTTTCGGGAGACCACGGTATTCCAGCACAATCAATTTTGCAGGCTGATGGCTTCCGCGCGCTACCGCCAGAAAAGCTCCCATCTTTAGCTTTTCCATATCTTTCTGCCCTAAAACAGACACTTTGAGCTTATAGTGTTTAGCCATATCGGTAGCCTGCTCGGCCAGGTAAGTTGGCGTACAGATATTAGGCGCGAGATTACCAAGATCCTTGGTTACATTCATACCTCGAGCAATCGCAAGGCCTTGCTGGAGAGCCTTCTCCCCAGCAAGCAGTGATGCCTGATCATGAACAACGAGCGTGATCTCTCCAAGAGGAGATTGCGCTTTTTCAGGTTTACTTTTGAGACGATCAAAACGATAAATGCTTTCTGTTGCCAGGATCACTGTCTGGATAACTTTCCACGCGATATCCCGCTGCTTTAATGGAATATCCGTCAGAAAAAAGCTAGCGTCAGCAGCACCTGTTTGCAATAAGGCTTTGAATGCTGCTGAAACAGCCTGTCGATAAGCCTTATCATTAAATTCTTTCTCTTTACCTAACCCAACCAGCATCACACGTTTACTAGAAATGTCGGGGATATTGTGCAACAGCAACGTTGTATTTACCTTGCCTTCCATGTCGCCCTGACGGAGAATATTGGTGAGGTAGCCCTTGGAAGCATTATCTAAAATTTTAGCTGACTCGGTCAATTTGCGTGATTCATACACACCCACCACAATACAAGCACCGTGCTGTTTTTCCGGGGTACCGAGCTTGATTAAAAAATCCACTTTTTGCTCCTTGTTTATTATTCTTTAAGATTAATCAGTATATCTATCGGGATTATCGCCAGCCATTGCATACAGTCAAAATGAGCAAGCTCGCCAATCGGCATTAGCATTACTCATTTGAAAAATAACTTTCAAATGTAAAAAAAGTTAGTGTGTATCCAGCTCCCTATCTATAAAACCACACTATACTTGAGGTGCTTAGCTTTGCGCTGGTATCAATAAAACATTTATCATAACTCAAAACAACAAGAATACCCCATGAACCTCATCATCCAAGGATTAGAAATTGAAAACAGCGACCTGAGAGCACTCGCAAAACTGTCTCAAGCAAACCATATTGAACGTGTTACCAGGCAAGCATTCCGCTTAGTCAACGCTAAGCCACATAACGATATTCCTGAGTATTGCAAGGAAGCACAACTTGATTTCGCCTTTGTTCCCATTGGAGTAAAACTAACTGATTTTAAGCTTGTGGCCATGGATATGGATTCAACACTGATTGCAATTGAATCGATTGATGAAATCGCCGATATGGGCAATATCAAGCCACAAGTAGCAGAAATAACTCAATGCACCATGCGAGGTGAGATTGATTTTGCTGAAAGCTTGATTCGTCGTACTGCACTTTTGGGAGGTTTGCCACAAGAAGCCCTACAAACAGTTTATGATGAAAGGGTAAAATTGAACCCTGGGGCGGAAAAAATGCTTCAACGAATGCGAATGGCTGGCCTTAAAACAATGGTAATCTCGGGTGGCTATACCTTCTTCACCGATAAGATTAAAGCAAGATTAGGATTAGATTTTGCCTTTGCTAATACTTTGGAAATTAATGATGGAAAACTTACTGGCAAAGTCGTAGGCAACATCATTGGTGCTGATGGAAAAGCGGAAACACTCGGACGTGTACGAAATGAATTAGGTCTCAGCCAAGAGCAGATTATTGCCATTGGCGATGGCGCAAATGATCTCAGCATGCTGGAATCGGCAGGTGTAGGCATTGCTTACCACGCCAAACCTATTCTACGAGAGAAGTCAACTTATTCGATTAACTATGTAGGTTTAGATGGCATTATCAATCTATTTGAAT
>CAYNXU010000281.1:0-2531 GCA_964401225.1 uncultured Nitrosomonas sp. | reverse complement strand
ATAAATCCTTTTTTAAATCATGACACTAATCGATTCTCTTCAGAATTCATCCATTCTTTTTATAACTTTCAGTACCATCATGGGGATAATGGTAGGCAGCTTTCTAAACGTTGTCATTCATCGGTTACCTAAAATGATGGAGCGAACCTGGCATCAGCAATGCGCTGAATTACGTGGAGAAAGTACAGATGATTTACCAGCATTCAATCTAGTAACCCCTCGCTCCACTTGTCCACAATGTGGACATAAAATTACTCTCCTAGAGAATATCCCCATTATCAGCTATGTGTTCCTACGAGGATATTGTTCGCAATGTCATGCTCGCATTCCCCTGCGCTACCCCATCATCGAAATGCTGGCGGGTATCATGAGCGGCCTGACGGCTTGGTATTTTGGATTCGGCCTGGCTGCCATTGCTGCTTTGATATTTATTTGGACAATGATGGCGCTTACCTTCATTGATCTCGATACGCAGCTATTGCCCGATACAATTACATTGCCTTTGCTCTGGATAGGGCTTTTATTCAATTTAAGTGACGGTTTTGTTGATATCCATTCAGCAATTATCGGCGCAGTCGCCGGCTACCTTGCTCTGTGGACAATTTATTGGAGCTTCAAACTTACTACAGGTAAAGAAGGCATGGGATACGGAGATTTCAAACTACTGGCGGCAATTGGTGCATGGTTGGGCTGGCAAATGCTGCCATTAGTCCTTCTCTTTTCCTCATTTGTGGGCGGAATAGTGGGTATCTCTTTGGTAATCCTTAAGAAATACCACCGTAATACTGCAATCCCATTTGGCCCCTATCTGGCGGGAGGAGGCATAATCGCCTTATTTTGGGGGCACAAGCTCAACCACGCATATTTTAGCTTATTTTAGCTTATGCCATTGATTATTGGATTGACGGGAGGTATCGGGTGTGGCAAATCAAGTGCCACAAAATTTTTTGCAGCAAAAGGGATCGATATTATCGATACAGATGAAATTGCACACGAATTAACGCTGCCGGAAGGTAAGGCTATCGATATCATTAAAGAAACGTTTGGCCCGGGGTTGATTGCAGAAAATGGTTCTCTGGATAGAAATAAAATGCGTAAGCTGGTATTTTCAGATGAGATTTTTAGGCATAAGCTTGAAGCTATCCTACATCCACTTATCTACCATGAAGTTGTGCGCCGCATCAACTTAACGACTTCTCCTTATATTATCATTGTCGTACCCTTGCTGTTAGAAACCACCGCTTTTCAAAAGCTAATCCATCAAATTCTAGTCATTGATTGCGCCGATTCATTACAAATTCCACGCACGATCGCACGCAGTAAATTAAACGAGCAAGAAGTACGCGCAATTATGGCAACCCAGATTACGCGGGAAGAACGTCTAAAACAAGCCAATGACATCATTGTCAATGACCACAATCTCGATTATTTGCAGAAACAGGTCAATCTCCTCCATCTCAAATATCTTACCTTAGCAAAAGAAAAATTCAACGTAGCTATTTAACTAACGGCATGAGTTTTGGCTAAAAAAATCAAACTTTCATGCAGACATGATGTTTCATAGAGTATGATTCTGTTATTAATACGCTACATATCCTCATTACCGTGATTTGCTACGAACTCCCCCTCAATGAACGTATTCGCACATTATTGCGACTAGAAGATTTGTTTAATAAGATTGACTTCTTTTCAACGCGCGACACGCCCACCGAACATCATGCGGCACTTGTAGCATTATTTGAGATTCTTGATGTCACGAGCCGAGCCGATCTTAAATCGGATTTACTGCAAGAGCTGGAACGACAAAGGAGCCTGCTGGAAAATTTACGCAAAAATCCGGACGTTTCTGAAGACGCCTTAAATCTTATCCTCAATGATATTAAAGTCACATTTAAAGATTTGCTTAATATTCCGGGCAGGGTAGGTGGACATCTTCGTGATAATGAATGGCTGATGAGCATTAAACAGCGCATGGCTATTCCAGGTGGCGCATGCGAATTTGATTTACCCTCCTATCACTATTGGTTAAATATAGCGCCTGAAGTACGTCATCATGATTTTACTGTATGGACCACACCATTATTGCCTATACGCAATAGCTTTAATATCGTATTAAAGCTATTAAGAAACAGTGGAAGAACTTTTCGCTATACCGCCTACCAAGGCTTATTCCAGCAATCCGATCCCGAGCATTCCGCCCATATGTTACGCTTGAAAATTGATAAAGAATTACCTTGTGTCCCGGAGATAAGCGCCAATAAATATGCGCTCAATATTCGTTTTACTCCGTTTGGTGCAGATCAGAAAGTTAATCTGTATGAAGAAGATGTCGATTTTGAATTAACTTTCTGTAATTTATCAGTTAT
Organism: uncultured Nitrosomonas sp.; assembly: GCA_964401225.1. Lineage (GTDB taxonomy): Bacteria > Pseudomonadota > Gammaproteobacteria > Burkholderiales > Nitrosomonadaceae > Nitrosomonas. The sequence continues at coordinate 165 of CAYNXU010000281.1, read as the reverse complement.
TTGAAGAAATGAAGTCAGCAATTGTTGAGTGTCCTCAATGTGGTAAAGCAGTGACTTGGAATGCAACTAACCCTTATCGCCCATTCTGCTCAGAGCGTTGCAAAACGCGTGATCTCGCGCTTTGGGCAACAGAATCCTATCGTATACTGGAAACTGAACAGGAAG
>CAYNXU010000280.1:0-2537 GCA_964401225.1 uncultured Nitrosomonas sp. | reverse complement strand
TCTATATGCCAATCGGTCAGCTCATAGCATGCTGCCTCAATACCCGTTTCTTCTTTGACTTCACGGATAGCCGTTTGGAGTAACGTTTCATCCTGATCCTGGCTACCTGTAACAGATTGCCAATAACCAGGATGATCGGCGCGCTCCAGCAACAATACCTGTAAATCAGCCGTGTGGACAATGACTAGAACAGAAACAGGTTGTTTGTAAGCAGGCACTGCTGAGTTTTGCAACTTCAGGAAGCAGCCGCACCCGTATTACGTAGGCGGATATGCAGTTCTCGTAATTGCTTTTCTTCAACCTCACTGGGTGCATGCGTTAATAGACATTGCGCGCGCTGAGTTTTTGGAAAGGCGATGACATCACGAATTGAATCGGTACCTGTCATCATGGCAACAATACGATCAAGACCAAATGCAATTCCACCATGCGGCGGCGCACCATATTGGAGCGCGTCGAGCAGGAACCCGAATTTCTCCTGGGCTTCACTATCGGAAATATTTAATGCATTGAACACCTTAGACTGCACATCCTGGCGATGTATACGCACAGACCCCCCCCCAATCTCGACCCCATTTAATACCATATCATAGGCTTTGGATAACGCCTTACCGGGATCTGTCGCAAGCAGATCTTCATGCCCGTCTGCAGGTGAAGTAAACGGATGATGGAGCGCTTTCCAACGATTATCTTCTTCATCCCACTCAAACATCGGGAAATCTATAACCCATAATGGTTTCCAGTCAGTTCCGGCCAGTCCGCGTTCGTGGCCTATCTTGACTCGTAAGGCACCTAATGCATCATTAACAACTTTGGCTTTATCCGCGCCAAAGAACACCAGGTCACCATCTTGTGCGCCCGTTCGTTCCAAAATAGCTTTTACAACAGGCTCAGGCAGGAATTTCAAGATGGGAGACTGCAATCCTTCCAGTCCCTTTTCTAAACTGTTGATCTTGATATAGGCCAGACCCTTTGCACCATAAATAGCGACAAAGTGTGTGTAGTCGTCGATTTCCTTACGGGATAACTCACCGCCTTTGGGAATGCGAAGTGCTGCGACACGCCCTCCTGGTTTCTGGGCGGCATCACGAAACACTTGAAATGGCACATCCCCCATCAAATCAGTCAGTTCAGTAAACACCAGGGGAATGCGTAAATCGGGTTTATCTGAGCCGTACTTAAACATAGCCTCATCGTGGGTTAGCCGGGGAAAAGGATCAGGCAAGTCGATACCGATAGCATCACGAAAGAGATTACGTATCATCCCTTCCATTAATGCCATGATCTCATTTTCATTGAGGAAAGAGGTTTCAATATCAATCTGGGTAAATTCCGGCTGACGATCGGCGCGCAAATCCTCATCGCGAAAACAGCGTGTTATCTGGTAGTAGCGATCAAACCCGGACACCATCAAAAGTTGCTTGAATAACTGAGGTGATTGGGGTAATGCAAAGAAATGACTGGTGTTGACGCGTGAAGGCACAAGGTAATCACGCGCGCCTTCAGGTGTTGATTTCGTCAATATCGGCGTTTCCACATCGATAAAGCCTTGTTGATCAAGAAACGAACGTACCGCCATGCTGACCTTATGACGTAAGCGCATATTTTTTTGCATGGCCGGGCGGCGTAAATCAAGATAGCGATACTCCAGGCGTAACGCTTCACTCAAATTTTCTTCATCCATTTGGAATGGTGGTGTGAGTGAAGGATTAAGGATTTCGATTGCATCCACCAGCACTTCTATTTCACCTGTGAATATACCCAGATTAACCGTTCCATCCGGGCGATGACGTACGGTTCCCATTACTTTAAGGACATATTCATTTCGAATTCTTTCCGCAATTTGGAAAGTCTCTGCGTTATCAGGATCACATACGACCTGAACAATACCTTCACGATCACGCAAATCGATAAATATTACGCCACCGTGATCACGTCGACGATGGACCCATCCATAAAGGGTAACTGTTTTATCCAAGTAGTGAGTATTAATGGCGCCGCAATAGTTAGTACGCATAATATATTGGTATCAAGTAAAGAAAATTAGGAGAGCGTCCAAAAACTCACCGATTTTGTAAACAAAAAGTTCAGCCTAAATGTAGTCGTGATCAAGCTAGTCACCACGCAAATCAGAATAATACTACTCACATGCTATCGAATCACTCCGCAGCACCCGCGGGCGAGGCGGCACTTTCACTCTTAGCCTCTGATTTTTGTTTGGTTTCTGTTGTGGGTTTAGTTTCTGTTTTCGGAGCCGGTTTATTTTTGAAATCCGTTACATACCAACCACTTCCCTTCAATTGGAAGCCCGCAGCAGAAATTTGCTTCATATAATCATTGCTGCCGCATTCAGGGCATTTATCAATGGGCGCATCACTCATTTTTTGCAAATGTTCTTTTTCTAAGCCACACGAACGGCAAAGATATTCATAAATAGGCATCATCATCTCCATTAATCTTAAAAATGGAAAAAGCGACATTATACTTTAACCATTACGTTCAATTGTTTTGAAATAAGGAAAACAGCTTTTTAACTA
>CAYNXU010000279.1:0-2540 GCA_964401225.1 uncultured Nitrosomonas sp. | reverse complement strand
TATTGCTGTTGTTTATCCGCTACTTTAATTCAGTATCTGGTATCATCGCGGCTCACAGCGTTAAGCACAGCGTTGCAAAACACCGCTCATTCCCGTAGATGGGCAGAGCTTGCTGTCATGGACACTAGGAAGCTATAAGCTTTGCGATCTTATGCGGAGTGCGACGATGCTGGCGTTAAAAAATAAAATCACCTAAATGATGAAGGAGATGTAATGAATCTAAATCTTACCGGCAACCATGTAGAAATCACCCCTCCGATGCGTGATTATGTTGTGTCTAAAATGGATAAGATTACCCGGCATTTTGATCATGTGATTGACGTGACGATTACTTTGTCAGTGGAAAAGCATATCCAAAAAGCTGTAGCCAATGTTCATGTGCGTGGTAAGGATATTTTTGTCGAAGCGGATGGTGCGGATATGTACGCTTCGATCGATAGTCTAATCGATAAGCTGGATCGACAAATTCTTAAGTATAAAGAAAAGAATATGGAGCGTCGTCATCATGACGCGCTAAAGAATCAGGCGTTTGACCAGCCTGAATAACATCGGGTCAGTTTAATAGAAGTTCATCGCGCTAGAAATTATCCGGCTTTATCAAGACCTGGCCAACGCAGGAGAGGCATAAGGCCGCTAGGGAATAAGATTCCTTAGCCTATCAAGTTGATTGACGATCGCTTGTCTATCAAGCTAATTCTTCCAATACATTCAGCCGTTATTACGAAGTAAGCAGGATAATTTCTGGCCAAATAAACTATTTTGTATTTATCGAGCGTCGTTTTTTTTATGAATCTTATTTCCCAATTATTGCCTGAATCAAATGTCATCGTTGATTTGGATGTTGCCAGTAAAAAACGCGTCTTTGAACAAGCTGGCCTATTATTCGAGAATACGCTCCATGTCGCACGCAGTCAGGTTTTCGATAGTTTGTTCGCACGAGAAAGATTGGGCTCGACGGGGCTTGGTCAAGGCGTGGCGATTCCCCATGGCAGAATTAAGGGACTGCGTGAGGCCGCGGCAGCCTTGGTTACCATGAAAGAAGCTATCCCCTTTGATGCGCCGGATGGATTGCCTGTCAATATTGCTTGTATTTTACTGGTACCCGAAAAGGCAACGGATAAACATTTGCAAATTTTGAGTGAGCTGGCGCAAATGTTTAGTGACAAAAATTTTCGTGAGAAATTGCTGATGAGTAAGGATGCCAAGGAGATTCATCAACTCATTGCTGACTGGACCCCTGATCATGTCTCAAATTAGCGTTGCCCATCTCTTTGAAGATAACCAGGAAAAATTGTGCTTAACCTGGGGTTACGGACAGGATTTTGCTATAAATAAGCAGCTCGACAATGAAGCCACTGCTAAATCTGCCCAAGGGCTCATTAGTCACCTCAATCTGATTCATCCTAACTGGATACAAGTGCTCAGTCGTATCGCTATTGATTATCTGGCTCAACTCGACCCGTCTACATTACAAAAAAAATTCCAGCAATTAGCGCAAAGTGATCTAACCTGTATGATCGTGGCCGATGGCGCTTCGATTTCTGATGAGTTGCGCGCTTTCGCTGCGAGCATACAAACACCGATCCTTTGTTCATCGAGTTCCAGCCTGGAAGTGATCTGGGTGTTACGTTCCTATTTGGCCAAAATGCTGGCGCCGAGCATCAGCAAACATGGCGTCTTGTTGGACGTTCTCGGTATGGGGGTGATGATAACGGGTGAAAGTGGCGTAGGTAAAAGTGAACTGGCCTTGGAGTTGATCAGTCGTGGTCATGGATTGGTGGCGGACGATGCGGTCGAATTGCGCCGTATCGGGCCAGAAACGCTGGAGGGATCCTGTCTGCCGGTCTTGCGCGATTATCTTGAGGTGCGCGGGCTCGGCATGTTGAATATCCGCACGATTTTTGGAGAAACTGCGGTTCGTCGGCGCAAGAATATGAAGTTGATCGTCCATCTGGAAAAAACTACTATCTCGGATATTAGTGCGTTTGAGCGGCTACCGCTGAGCAATCTCAATGAAAATATTCTGAATGTAAACATACGCAAAGTAATTATTCCTGTTGCCGCAGGACGCAATCTGGCCGTATTGGTTGAAGCGGCGGTGAGGAATTATATTTTGCAGTTGCGTGGGATAGACAGTACCCAGGAATTCATAAAGCGACACGAGCAGGAAATGGATGACGATGCACTGGATTGATATTTGAGATTCTTCATATGAATGCTACTCAGACGATTACGCTTGCTTTTACGGGCGCTTCCGGAATGCCTTATGGCATCCGTCTGCTGGAAATACTATTAGCGCAAGGGGTTCGTGTTTTTTTACTGTATTCGCAGGTGGCGCAGATCGTAGCACAGCAGGAGATGAAATTGACGCTGCCGTCGCGTGCGCAAGAAGCGGAAGCCTTCTTCAACGATTATTTCAAGACGGCCACTGGACAGTTGAAGGTATTTGGACGGGAAGAGTGGTTCGCGCCGGTTGCCTCGGGTTCCAATCCGGCTGATGCCATGGTGATTTGTCCCTGCACGATGGGGACGTTGTCAGC
>CAYNXU010000278.1:0-2573 GCA_964401225.1 uncultured Nitrosomonas sp. | reverse complement strand
CGGCCAATCAGGCTCGTTCGCAGTAGATCAGTCTATTCTCGGACAGCCTCCTAGGCTAGGAAAGGCATACTCTGTTCACTGGAGAGTATGCCTTTTATGTCATCACAACCCAAAATTTGGAAACATTACCTTCCCTCTGGACAAGAGCCGGATGAAAAATAATGAACGCCAAATTGTGAGGTCCGAATGCTATAACTTCAGCCTACCTGCTATTTCAATTTACCATGACATTGCTTATATTTTTTTCCTGAACCACAAGGGCAAGGATCATTGCGGCCGACTTTTTCACTTTTACGAACAAAAGGCTGTGATTTCTCTTGAGCATCTTGCGGTTTCTTATCTAATACTTCCTCATAAGCTGCATGGTGATATTGCACATTGAGCGGCGCGGGAGTCGCCTCAGTTACTGTTTCGACTTGTTGTTCATCCCGTATTTGAACAGTCATCAGGATCTTGGTCACCTCGATCTTAATCTCTTCCAGCATATTGGCAAACAGCTCGAAAGCCTCACGCTTATACTCTTGCTTTGGGTTTTTGTGCGCGTAACCACGCAAATGAATCCCCTGGCGCAAATGATCCAGTGCCGCCAGATGTTCTCGCCAATGGGTATCGAGGCTATGCAGCATGACTGCTCGTTCGTACTGATGCATAAGATGGCTACCGACCCTCTCCGATTTGCCCCGGTAGTGCGTACTTGCCGCCTCCATAACTCTTTCCAATAACGTGTCAGCGTGCAAATCCGGCTCTTTATCCAACCACTCCTGAATGGGTAAATGGAGATGATAATCGCTCACTAACGCTTTTTCCAAGCCAGGAACATCCCATTGCTCTTCTATACTCTGAGGGGGGATATGGAGATTGAAAAGATTGCTGATGACACTTTCCTGAATAGCCGTTATGGTTTCCGTAATATCTTGCTGGGCTTCCAGCAATTCATTGCGCTGTTGATAAATCACCTTACGCTGATCATTCGCAACATCATCAAATTCAAGTAACTGCTTGCGGGTATCAAAATTTCTGGCCTCAACTTTTCTCTGCGCATTTTCGATTGCGCGAGTGACCCATGGATGCTCTATCGCCTCTCCTTCCGGCATTTTAAGACGCGTCATGATACTCGCTACACGATCGGACGCAAAAATACGCAGGAGCGAATCTTCCAGCGAAAGATAGAAACGGCTGGAACCGGGATCGCCCTGCCGTCCGGCACGCCCACGCAACTGATTATCAATTCTGCGTGACTCATGCCGTTCCGTACCGATAATATGCAGCCCACCCAATTTGATCACTTCATCATGCCGCTCTTGCCATGATTTCTGTATCTCAGCGATACGTTTTGCCTTGATTTCTTCATCAAGCGATTCATCCGCGCGCACCCGATGTATATCCGGCTCTGGATTCCCGCCCAATACGATATCTGTACCACGTCCAGCCATGTTGGTTGCAATCGTAATCATTTTGGGCCGGCCTGCCTGCGCGATAATATCCGCTTCACGTGCATGCTGCTTTGCGTTTAGTACCTGATGCGGTATTTTCTCTTTGCTTAACAAAGAGGAAAGTAATTCGTTATTCTCGATAGACGTCGTGCCAACCAACGCTGGCTGCCCTCTCTCATAACAATCCTTGATATCGTTCAGAATGGCTTGATATTTTTCCTGCATGGTACGAAAAATCTGATCCATCCGATCTTCGCGTATCATGGGATGGTGTGTCGGAATGACGACAGTCTCAAGCCCATAGATTTGCTGAAATTCAAAAGCTTCGGTATCCGCTGTACCTGTCATACCAGCAAGCTTGTGATACATCCGGAAATAATTCTGAAAGGTAATCGAAGCAAGCGTTTGATTCTCTTTTTGAATAGGCACATTTTCTTTCGCCTCAACCGCTTGATGAAGCCCTTCCGACCAGCGCCTTCCCGGCATGAGGCGCCCGGTAAATTCATCAACGATGATGACTTCACCATTTTGCACTACATAATGCTGATCGCGGTTATACAACGCATGCGCGCGCAAGCCAGCATTGAGATGATGAATTAAATTAATGTTGACCGGATCATAAAGGCTTGTTCCAGCAGCTAACAAGCCAGCCTTGGCCAGCAATTTCTCTGCGTGCTCGAAACCCTCCTCACTCAACAATACCTGCTGCGCCTTTTCATCAACACTATAGTCGCCAGGCCCCTTTTCGATTTGCTGCCGGCTAAGCTCAGGTATGAGTGCATTGATGCGCACATAAATCTCAGTATCCCCTTCTGCCTGACCAGAGATAATTAATGGCGTACGTGCCTCATCGATCAAAATTGAGTCAACCTCATCGACAATTGCGAAATTAAGCGCGCGTTGCACACGCTCGGCCGGATGACCAACCATGTTGTCGCGCAAATAATCAAAGCCATATTCATTGTTAGTACCATAGGTAATATCGGCAGCATAAGCAGCTTGCTTCGTATCCTGAGGCATTTGCGACACAATGACACCCACCGTCAATCCCAGGAATTGGTAAATTTGCCCCATCCAATCCGCATCACGTCTAGCCAGATAATCATTTACTGTCACAATATGCACACCCTGCCCCGTCAA
>CAYNXU010000277.1:0-2575 GCA_964401225.1 uncultured Nitrosomonas sp. | reverse complement strand
ATCCGCATTTCTGCAAATCAGCGCTCAAGCAATATGCCGCGCAGGATTTCATTGCATGGGTGCGCAAGCATGGCATTGCTTTTCATGAAAAAAAGCTGGGACAATTATTTTGTGACGATTCATCCAAACAGATTATTGGCCTGCTGATGACGGAAGCCAGTCAGGCGGGAGTAAAACTGGAGACATCAACACACGTGCATGATATCGAGGCTGTTCCTGGGGGTTATCGCATTAAAACAAGTAAGGGAGACCAGATGTGCACTTCTCTCGTAATCGCGACAGGGGGACTTTCCATTCCGAAAATCGGGGCAACTAATTTTGGTTATGAAATAGCCAAGAAATTCGGCTTAAACATCATTCGGCCGCGAGCCGGCCTGGTGCCGTTGACGTTCGATGGCGTGCTGCTAGAACGGTGTAGAACGCTGAGTGGCTTATCGGTCGAAGCGGATGTGCGCTGCGGAAAGCAGATTTTTTCTGAGGGGCTACTGTTTACTCATCGAGGCTTGAGCGGCCCCTCCATCTTGCAGATCTCGTCCTACTGGCAAGAAGGTGAGCAAATCATCGTCAATTTAGTTCCCGGTACAGACGTTTTCGGTATTCTCAAAGAAAAAAAACAAGACCAGCCAAAACTGCGTGTGAGTAACGCGCTTGCGGAGATTTTGCCCAAGCGGCTTGCACAAAGCATCTGCGATAAACAAGCATGCAATGGACCACTGGGCGCTTTATCCGATACTAAACTGGCAGTACTTGCGCGTGCGGTGAATGATTGGCACATTCAACCCACGGGTACGGAAGGTTATCGAACAGCGGAAGTCACGGTGGGAGGAGTCGATACCCGGGAACTGTCTTCCCGCACGATGGAGGCAAAGAAATGCCCCGGTTTGTTTTTTGTCGGTGAGGTAGTCGATGTGACGGGCCATCTGGGAGGATTTAATTTCCAATGGGCCTGGTCTTCCGGCTACGCTGCCGGGCAAGTGGTGTAACACAATCTGCAGCGTAGGAGATATAGGCTAATGAGTGGCCCCATTAGCCTAACCGTAGGAGGCTGTCCGAGAATAGACTGATCTACTGCGGACTGGCCTGGTTGGCCGGATTTTCCGATCCTTCTCGTTAAATAGAACGACTTTTCGCCTCAAATGATCGAAAAATCCAAGCCTTACCCTCGCTAGGATCGCTATTCTCAGACAACCTCCTGGCCTATTTTGTATGGGTCAATGATGTTGCTGAGTATCATACAAAATAATTGACAAGATAGGTCAAATGAGCCATTGTTAATAGCTCATTTGATACTTTGAGGTTTCAAAATGATTCTAGTAACCCCTGAGAAGATTGCTTCGGTTATGTCGCTGATACCTTTGCCGCATTCTTTTGCCGAATTGGATTCGCTTGTTTCACATGGTTTGCCTAAACAGGCATTGAAAGCAATTGCAGACAATATTGGTCTCAACGCCGAAGAGCGGAAACAATTGCTGTATCGGATTGTTCCAGAAGCAACTTATAAACGGCGCCGGGATAAATTAAGTGCTGAAGAATCTGCGCGTACCGAACGTCTGGCCAGAATTTATGCAACTGCCCAATATGTTTGGAGCTCAGAAGATGAGGTGAGGGGATTTCTACATACGCCACATCCTTTGCTACAAGGCCGTACCCCACTTGACGTTTCAATGACTGAGTTAGGCGCGCGGCGGGTCGAAGAGTTGCTCTGGCGATTGTATTACGGAATCGCGGCTTAGTGCTGATATACCGGATAGCTGACGAGCGTCATCCGATCTGGGATGGAACTGGCGCCGCGTTAATCGGTGGAAGGTGGAATAGCCCGGGTAAGCCGGTAATTTATGGTTCATTGTCTTATTCATGCGCTATGTTGGAGATACTGGCACAGGCGAACATAGGTCGCATACCGGAAACACATCAATATGTCATTGGGCAAGTCCCCGAAGGGGTTTCAGTAGAGATTCTTGAGGAAAACACACTGCCGCAAGGGTGGGATTCAGAAAACTGCGCTTCAGCAAGGGCTTTTGGTGATCAATGGTTATTAGCAGCCAGATCGGCGATATTAATTGTTCCTTCGGTCATCGCCAGACTCGATCAGAACGCACTCGTTAATCCGTTTCATCCTCAGGCTAAGAAATTGATAATTTCAGAACCCCAAAAAGTCATTTGGGATAAGCGACTGTTCCAGTGAAAGTATATACACGGAATCGTTATCTTCAGATAGAGTATGAGCAATATATCAAAAGTTACACCGACATTACATGGAGGGGATAGAGGGCGAACTGCAAATATAGCGCCGGGTTTTACCCATTTTATATTTGATGGGGTACTGAATTCTTGATTGGTTTCTTTCTTAATGATGCCATGTTGGCTTAGTTATTATGCGCACGTTACTGAATATAGCTATTTTCATTGCAACGGGTTACACGGCATTGGTGCTACTGGTTTTTTTTGCACAATCACATCTGATCTATTTTCCGCAAGTTGAGCGTGACTTCATCACTACCCCTACCCGGGTAGGACTTACTTATGAATCGGTCGCAATAACCACTGCTGATAACGAAACCCTGCATGGTTGGTT
>CAYNXU010000276.1:0-2594 GCA_964401225.1 uncultured Nitrosomonas sp. | reverse complement strand
ACAGCGACATAGGTTGATTGATCTGTCACGGTGATTTTGCCGACTTGCTCACGCGTAAACCCTACTTCGCCAGTGAGCGCACCCAGCACATCGCCGGGGCGGATCTTCTCCTTGCGGCCACCGAGTATTTGCAGTGTCACCATGGGTGATACCAGCGGGCTATGGTCATCCCTTCGCAGCGTCGCCAGGTCATGCCATTCCGGTTCGAAACCCATCATCCTGGCAATCGCCTCTACCTGGAACATTTCTGACGGACTGCACAGACTCAGTGCCCAACCGCTTTCATCAGCGCGGCCCGTGCGGCCAATGCGATGGATATGTATTTCCGGATCGGTTGTAATATCGACGTTGATAACTGCCTCAAGCTGCGTGATATCCAGGCCACGTGCTGCCACGTCGGTTGCGATCAATACTGAGCAACTGCGATTGGCAAACTGAATCAGCACTTGATCACGTTCGCGTTGTTCCAGATCGCCATTCAAGGTCAGCGCATGAATGCCTTGCGCCTGCAATACTTCCAGCAGATCACGGCATTGCTGCCGGGTATTACAAAACGCGAGCGTACTCACTGGCCGGTAGTGCCACAGCAGCTGGCCAACGGCTTGCAAACGCGTTTCATGACTTACCTCGTAGAAACGCTGACGTATCTTGTTTTCCTCATGTTGCTCCAACAGTTTCACTTCCTGTGGGTTACGCAAGAATTGTCGCGCTAGTCCCGCGATACCTGCTGGATAGGTGGCCGAGAACAAGAGGGTCTGCCGCTTTGGCGGGCAGCGTTTTACGACATAAGCCATATCATCGTAGAAACCCATGTCCAGCATGCGATCGGCTTCGTCGAGCACCAGGGTATTGAGTTGCGACAGATTCAAGCTGCCGCGCTCCAGATGATCCATGATGCGGCCAGGCGTACCGACGACGATGTGTGCACCATGCTCCAGGCTGGCCATTTGTGGACGCATGGTGCTTCCGCCGCACAGCGTAAGAATCTTGATATTATCTACCGATCGCGCCAGGCGGCGAAGCTCCTGCGTGACTTGTTCGGCCAGCTCACGTGTTGGGTACAACACCATGGCTTGCACCGCAAAGCAGCGCGGGTTTAGATTGGTAAGTAACGCCAGTGCAAATGCTGCTGTCTTGCCACTCCCCGTCTTTGCTTGCGCGATCAAGTCGTGACCGGCGAGTGTAATCGGCAAGCTGGCGGCCTGAATCGGCGTCATTGTCTGGTATTCAAGCTGCTGTAATGTCGCCAGTAAACCAGGCGACAACGGTAACTCATTAAAAAGACGCCCTGCCGGGTTGGCTGCGGACGTTGAGACTGTCTGTAAAGTATTATTCATCCGCAATTATCCCAGATATCTGCGGAATACGCAGGAAATTGTATTTTGGGCACCCCTAAAAAGCCCTATTTCCTCACAATACGTCGCTGTTCACAAAAAATGTTTCCTTACATATCAATCCTATGCTGCCTCAACATTTTTTGTTCTCACCTCGTTTTGTTTAAAAAACTGTATAACCTTTTCATCATGGCAAGGTTATTGAAACAAAGACACCAGCATGATCGGATACAGTAGGCTGATCTGAATCAACAAGCGTATTAAAAACAACTCGACTTTCACGTACGCCTTTTATCTTATTGGCAAAAATATAATCAATGCGCCTGGCAGTGTCTCCCACATCCAAGGTGGAAACCCCTACCGTGCAATGTAGGTCGGGCTGACCACCCCCTGCGCATAACTTCTCCAAAGGCCTGTCTTGAGCATAAGTATCGGTAAAACCCGCATTGATAATTCTTTCATAGAAAGGCCGTTCCTCGAAGGGAGCAACGCGGAAACGGTCAATATTGAAATCACCGCCAAGAATCACAGGATTATCCTGAGGGAAAAACCCCTCTACCTCATCAATGAATGGGAGTAAAACATCTAACTGAGTACTGAGTTCACTCGCACTACACTTTGCACAAAGATGGGTATTATAGATATTCAGTTTTCCAGAATCGGGAATATTTATGCGCGTCATCATCACGTTTCTAGGCAGTTTGATATTATGTCCCTGAAATTCTAATTCAGAAGTGTACGGCAAGCGCTTGGCCATCTTGTAATCAATTTCACAGCGACTCAGCACTGCATTGGCCACTACCAGCAGCCCTGGCAATCCAACTTCAAATGCCGTATGCAAATCATAATCGCGTGCTTGGGAGCGCAGCTTTCCCTGAAGATCTAACGCACTATTAATCGTATGAACCAGGGTACCCCCAACCACTTCTTGGAGCAGAATGACATCGACAGGTGTTTTTACCACAAACTCGGCAATAGCATCTAGACGCTGATCGCGCGTTTCAATTTCCGAGAAAAGAAGATTGATGGATAGGATATTGAGGTGTTTTCGATTTGCAACATCATCACATTGGACCAATGGCACAGAACCACCCCCATTTCCAGGGGTTTGGCCAGCACAGCCAGATAACACTGCGCAACTGAAAATCACGAGAAAAAAAATGTTTCGCATGCTTGGTCTCCTTATTGATACTGCAGATAGAGATTAGGTAGAGCATTTAACCAACACAAGTGGTCAGTTTTTAACTGGCATTCGCTATA
>CAYNXU010000275.1:0-2596 GCA_964401225.1 uncultured Nitrosomonas sp. | reverse complement strand
TCGTCAGGCAGAATTGCGTAATCGATAATTCTTACATTGCCTATCGTGCCAGCTTTTGCCACGCGTATGGTCTGGGCATTGTTTAGCAGCGTGGTATAAAGCTCGGTGCTTACTTGTACGTCACGGGATAATCTCAGGATAACCTGCTGTGTTTCCGGCAATATTTCAATTTTCTTTTCATGTGCAGTGATCTGTGCTTGCAATCGAGCAATTTGCTTGTCGATAGAGATAATCGTCGGGTGCGATTCCGTATATCTTTGGCGCAATTCGTCCCGTTTCTGCTGCAATATGGTGATTTGAGTTTTTAGCTCGACGGCACTCTTCAGTATATTTTGTGTTTCAAGATTCAAATCAATAGAGCCCTGCCGGGTTCGATAATCGTTCAGTGCCGAGGTGGTGGCTTCTAATTGATCTTTCAGGATGGGTAGCTGTTTCTCTAAAAACTCTAAGGTCTTCTGTGATTCGGCAGATTTCTGATCAACATTTTGCTGGACGTAAATGTTGGCGATCTCATTCAAGATACGAACAGCGGAATCCGGACTGTGTGATTCCACCGTTAATTCGAGTATTCCGGTATTCTTACCTTTTTCCGTAATGGATATACTATTTCTCAGTTGACGGATTGCTTGATTTTCGGATTGCCGCATCACAGTAAAGTGGGTATCCGGGCGGGATTTAAGTAATGACACGAAGATAGTGACAGCGCGTCCTTTACTACCTAGTTGTTTGCTGGCTAATTTACCTACTTCACCTTCCAGAATGATCTCGTCACCATAAATCAGCTTGAACTGACCCTGGTCACCGGCTTGCAAGATTAATCCTTCATCTTCCCAATCCGCAGGTATTGTCAATGTGTCAACTTGGATTGCTTCGCCACCCCAAGCATAGTGAATCTGATTAAATAGCGGGCTGGCTACTTCATTTGTCAGATTACGTTTTTGAAATTGCCGGACAACCGCTTCGCCAATGACTGGAAAATATTTAGGTTTTGCGATGATGTCCAGATGAAGACTTTTGACCGTCTTTCCTAATATCATCCTGGATTTGATCAGCTCGATTTCGGCCAACACTGGGGTTTTTCCATCAAACAGACCGGTCAATGGCTCAAGTCCGGCAAGCGACTGCGAGTTTTCTTTTGCTTGCAACAGACCATCGGCTTTATACACCGGTTTATCGAGGAAGGCCTTAGCGATCCCCAAGCATAATGTGGCTAAAGTGATTGCAATGATCAACCATTTGTTATCGAGCAAAATACCAAATAATTCACCCAGGTTAATCTCATCATCATCTTGATTCGAGGGGTAATCAATTTGAGATTTAGAAAAATCGACAGATGAGTTAGGTGTTCTATTGTGCATAAAGTTGATTAACAAATATTATTAGCGAGTGCCTATACAAATACTGAGAACGCTATCTTGGGGTATTTCCCTAAGCGACTTGATCATTTTGAGCGCACAAGCATTGAACAAATTTTACAATGTTTATATTTCAAACTATTGAGCGATTAGCGTCCGATAAATGGTTGGATTTTTAACGAGCCATCAAGTGAGTTTAACAAGTTAACGGTAGGTTGAATTTGTGCAATAATTTGATTCCAGCGAATACCCTCGGCACGATCAACAAAAATCACATCGCGCGGCTGCAGGGGAAAACGATCTGCCAAAAGTAGGGCATCAGGAGATTTTGCATCTAAATGAAAAATTTCTGATTTGCCTAAACCTCCTCTAAACACAAAGATTCTGGCTGGATCAGAGGTGAGTTGATCAAAGCCACCTGCTTCACTGATCGCTTCAACCAATGTCATACGTGCTTTATTCATGACCAGGCTTCGTGACCGGCCGACGGCACCACCAGCGACGAAATGATTGGTTTCTCCGAGTACAAATACTTTATTCAGCGCACTGTCTGGAACATTGAGCACATCCCCATGTTTGAGCAATATATTCTGAGTAATATCACCACCCTCATATAGACTGAGCAGATTAATACTGTAGGTTTTACCGTCCCTTGTTAAGGTGATATTGCGCTGATCAGCCTCAGATTTTACACCGCCGGCATTATTGATGGCTTCCAATACGGTTAAAGGAATGTCTCTAACTAACTGAATGCCCGGCTGTGCTACTTCACCGACCACATAAACGCGTTGACTACGGTAGGAAGCTACCCGTACATCCAATTGCACCTGCTCAATATATTTCGATAATCTCAGGGTGAGTTCGTCACGAATCTCCTCGACCGTTCTGCCGGCAGCATGCACAATGCCGACATACGGATAGAAAAATTTGCCATCTTCACCAACGACATTGCCTGCAGCTTCTGCCGGGCGGAATTGACCTGCCGGAATGGTTAATTCAGGATGATCCCAGACAGTGATATTGAGAATATCCCTGGGCCCTACACGATATTGGCTATAAGGTTCTTCTTCGGGAACCCCTTTGATGGTCCTTGAGCCAATGCGATAATCAAAATAATGATTGGCAACATTATCAGGGCCTAAGCTGCGATTATTAAAATCTTTTTCCAATTCAACAATTAATTGAGCATCAATGGTTTGGATATTGAGTCTCTTTAGAATAGTTTCATTGTTTTCCGTAAC
>CAYNXU010000274.1:0-2599 GCA_964401225.1 uncultured Nitrosomonas sp. | reverse complement strand
GTACCGGTTACAGTGATGCCGGGAAGATCAGATAGCGCCAAAACCTCACGAGACGGTCTAGCACCTACGATATAAAATTCTATCAGCGGTAACTTAGCTCGAATTGAAGGAAAAACAGCATGTGCAAACCAACTTACAGCATCAATGTTTGGCCAGTAATCCATGGCCCCGGTAAACACAAGCACCTTGGCTGCTTCCGGATAGGGATTAGCATACTTAAGATGAGGTGAAAAAAAATCGGTATCTACGCCATTATTAAAGAAAAGTGTTTTATGCGTAACTTCCGGTGCAAGTTGCGTAAATAAATCCGCCTCTTTCTCAGAAACAAGGGTGACATAATCACACTCCTTAGCTACTTGTTTCTCGTAAGCCAGCAATAATTTAGCTTCCCGCTGATATATCCAGCTTTGAGGCCAAGATTTAGACGAAGCATACTGGCGCCATTTATCCGAATCGACATCGACGAAATCAACAACGCGGCAATAATCTTTCGCCTGATCAATATATTGCGCCATCGCGGAAGAAAAAACCAGGATAGCATCAATAGGATGTGATTCGAGTCGCTCATTTACCCACCTCTGCAGATGCCGGTCATGGTAATAAGATAAAGTCAGTGGCATACTCGATAATAGCGTGAACAGGCTGCGCATTCGTGCCGTGAAGGGGTCAAGCTTAACAAAGCAGACATCTTCGCAGAAAGCCTTTACCTGCTCGATATATTGCCAGTCTTGCTCGTCATCGATGAATGTGCCCAAGTAAACCCGGTAATGCTTACTAAGATGTTGCAGCAAATGAAAGGAGCGTATCTTATCTCCCTTATTTGGTGGATAGGGAATGCGATGCGTCAGATAAAGCAATCCTTGCATTTAACCCAGGTTCCGCACGATATACGGACCAATCAGATTGGCTAATGACAAAGGGAGTTTTTGCCAAGCTTTGATGAAAAGCTGATATTTAGGATTGAGTGGGTTATGGTCTGGTATAGCCTTCGTCTGATGCAGCTGATACTCGTAATAAAGCGGTTGTGGTTCAAACCCCCAATTTTTCTTAAAACTGTAAGAACCCGTACCCTGTTTACTACGCCCGAAATCGAAAACTTTATAACCACGCTCGCAGGCACGCCGCATCAGCTCCCAATACATAAAATCATTAGCTGCCAACTCTCTCGCTTCATCGGTCCCTCCTCCGTAATAAGGCAAAACCTCATCGCGAAAATAAAAACTCATGACCGCGCTCACTACCTTGTTTTCGTGGGTAATGATCATTAACTCACAATCTTCTGCAAACGATGTTTTGAGTAACTGGAAGTATTTTTTTGAGAATACCGGTGTCCCCAATCGATGAACACTCACAGAGTAAGCATAAAAAAATCGTTCGACACCCTCATCAATGCAACTTTGCAGTCCATTTTTAATACCCTTCCGTACCATAGCACGCTGTTTGCGAGGAATAGCCAGCATATTTTTCTCTACATCAGCATCAATTTCTCTACGAAATGTTACGTAAAGATCTTTGGATGGCCAGTCAGTATGAGATGGCTTGAGATTTCTGTACTCTAAATAATCCACCTTTAATTGAGCGGCGAGCCTTTGTGCAGCCTCATCAAGCGAGGATCTCGCATCATCAGATGTGGCAGCTATCCCCCCATAAACACAAAAAGGCAATGAGCTAAGAGAATGCCCAAAAAGATAACTATCAATCTCCACCAAAGGTAGTATGCCATGGATCTCTCCATCCATTTCTGCGTAGAGAAACCAGGTTTTATGCCTAAAGGCATTTTCAATCACTTGCTGCCAGCCTGCTCGATGGAAGAAAGTTGCCTCTGGACACGTAGTGACAAATGCATCCCACGCCATTACAGCATTCCCTTGCAATAGATTGACATTAGGAATGTCCGCAAATAGTGGCGCCTTAATGTGTTGAGGGAATGCCGCTTCCGTTACGCTCATTCCACTTGACCCAGAAAGATTTGATCCATACGTCCCCAGTTAAAATCATTGATTAGTAACTTGATTCGTTTTTCCATACAACCGAGATTCAAGTAATGGCGAAAGTGCGTTTTTACACTAATGCCCTGTTGACGTGGTTGCTCAGGATCGATCTCCCAAGGATGAAAATAAAAAATCGCAGGACGGTGATCATGATTGTTTACTTCCCGGATAAACCAACGAGAAATAACATAAGGCCATAATCGGAAATAGCCGCCACCGCCAGCTGGGAAATTGCGTCCGAATCGATTGACCGTGGTCACGGGCAATTCCAGTACTTTGCTATTTGAATTAGGATAAAAGGCAAAACGGGGGGCATCTGGCATGCCATAATGATCATGGCGCACAGGATAGATACTTGAGCTGTATCGATAACCTGCTTCTTCAAGCAAATCAAATGCCCAAAGATTTTGGCTATTTATCGAAAAACTGGGAGCGCGGTATCCCCATACTGGATTACCTCCAATATCCTCAAGTAACTTCTTGCTTTGAATAATATCTTCACAAAATTGAGCAGGCTCCAGCTCAGAAACACGATGATGTTCACATCCATGACTTGCAAGCTCGTGGCCGTTATCAGCAATGCGCCTAACCATACCTGCATAACGTTT
>CAYNXU010000273.1:0-2603 GCA_964401225.1 uncultured Nitrosomonas sp. | reverse complement strand
GTTGCAACACAGTCATGTGCCCATAAAATCGCGCAATCCGCACCGGAGTGGTGATATCCAAAAGGTGAGGTGGAAACTGTTGTAAGGGCTAAAATATTCGTAATGTTAGCGCAACAATTAGCGATCAACCGAGGAATCTAGGTTAAATGAACTTATAAGGAAAAGACATGAATAAACAAGCAACTATCTGGCAGCATTTTTCTGCTGCACCCCATCGCAGTTTGTTTCTGGTGGGAGCACTGCAAGGGGTGTTCACGCTGTTATGGTGGACGCTCGACCTGATGGGGCGCTATGGCGTGGTTGGTAATGTGACAGCATGGAGTATGACGCCAATCTGGGCGCATGCATTCTTGATGGTGTATGGGTTTTTCCCATTTTTTATCTTTGGCTTTCTGTTCACCACGTTTCCAAACTGGATGAATGGTGAAAAGATCAGGCCACGTGATTTTCTGGCAACCTGCTTGCTTATGGCCGGGGGCGTGATCTTATTCTACGCAGGTTTGGTTGCCGGTAAAACCCTCCTGGCAGTAGGTATCATAGCAATGCTGAGCGGGTGGGGAATCGCGATCATGGCCTTGATAAGAGTGTTGCTTAATACCCAGGCGGAGGATAAGCGCCACGCGCGGGTGGCGAGCGTTGCATTTATTTTTGGCTGGCTCGGTATGGCAGCTTATCTTGTTTGGGTGCTGACTGATCATTGGGCATTTTTGGAATTCTCACGTCAGGCAGGGATCTGGTTTTTCTTGCTACCGATCTTGTTGACTGTTTCACATCGCATGATTCCGTTTTTCTCCAGCCGGGTACTGGAAAACTATGTCATTGTCAGACCTTATGCATTGCTTTGGTTGATGCTTGCCTGTTCAGTCGGTCACGGTTTGTTGCAGCTTCTGGGAATGCCGCAATATGCATGGTGGGTGGATTTGCCATTGGCGGGGTGCGCTCTTTATTTATCGTGGGCATGGGGATTGCTGCGCAGTTTCAGCGTGAGTCTGCTGGCGGTACTGCATATATCGTTTGCCTGGCTGAGCGTGTCAATGCTACTGTTTGCAACGCAAAGCTTGATGATGTGGTTGAATGAGGGCGGGCCTATTTGGTTTGGCTTGGCGCCCTTGCATGCGCTGGGGATTGGTTATTTTGCGAGTATGGTCCTGGGCATGGCTTCGCGCGTAACGATTGGGCACTCTGGCCGGCCGCTCGTGTTGGATCATTTTACCTGGCTACTGTTTCTCGGCTTCCAGACAGCAGTCTTATTCAGAATACTACCCGACATTATCCCGCCGGCTGCTTCGCTTGCGCCCATGCTTTATTCGCTGGCCGGATTAATCTGGCTCGTTTGTTTCACCCTTTGGGCGTCACGTTTTGCACCCATCTATTGGCGGCCAAGGGTCGATGGTAAACCAGGCTGATCAAGAGAACCCTAAGCCATGAAATGGCAGCAAAGTGAATTCACGGTGACAGATTGCCGGGAAGATCTCGATATGGACATGATTCATGAGTTTTTGTGTGAAGAGTCCTATTGGGCAAGACATATTCCAAGAGTCACTGTCGAGAAATCGGTGAATCATTCGTTGTGCTTCGGCCTGTATCACGCCACAGAGCAGATTGGTTTCGCGCGTGTGATTTCCGATTATGCGACATTTGCTTATCTTGCCGATGTGTTTGTCGTGTCCAATTATAGAGGGAAGGGGCTGGGCAAGT
Organism: uncultured Nitrosomonas sp.; assembly: GCA_964401225.1. Classification (GTDB taxonomy): domain Bacteria; phylum Pseudomonadota; class Gammaproteobacteria; order Burkholderiales; family Nitrosomonadaceae; genus Nitrosomonas. The sequence goes on along the minus strand of CAYNXU010000273.1, from coordinate 905 downwards.
GGTTGATTTCATGCATTCTTGCACATCCGGAGCTACAGGGGCTGCGGCGCTGGATGCTGGCTACCCTGGATGCGCACGGGTTGTATGAACAAAATGGTTTCGTGGCGCTGCGAAAACCAGAATGGTTCTTGGAAATCCATCATCCTGACATATATTAACGCAAGGTATTACACCTCAACGTTTAGCAGGTTGTTGAAAAACCATCTGCGTTGCCGTTGCGGCGTTAAAAACAGGCACAGGAGACTGTCATAGAATGACGATCGTAGTAAGGCTCGTCCGCAGTAGATCAGTCTATTTTCAGATAGCCTCCTGGGGTGACTTCTCGACTTGTGCCTCCATAAAATTAATTCTATGCTCTACCTAATTCTAATTACTTTCAGGTGATTCAGTTCCCCACCGAGGGTTCAGACTAGGAGCAATAACCTATGAACAAAGAAGATGATCGTAGCCAACTACTTCTATTGGGAAGAGAAGAGGATCGTCGCACGCTCCTGCATGAGGAGCTTCCAAAAGAGCATGAAGATCCGTTGATACGCATCCTGCACCGTATTATTCGAGGCGTTGTCAGGATTCTGGCTGTTCTGATGGTTTTCATTATTTTATTGGGAATTGGCGATGTGTTGTATGTGTTGTATCAGCGGTTGAGCGCACCCCCTTTTCTGTTGCTGAATATCGGCGATATGTTTGAAACATTTGGCGCATTTCTGGCCGTCTTGATTGCCATTGAAATTTTTATAAATATCAGACTTTACTTGGGTGCACACGTACTTCCTGTTCAGCTTGTAATCGCCACTGCGCTAATGGCGATTGCGCGAAAAGTAATTGTTTTGGACTACGAGAAGGTTACACCAGACTATATCTATGCAACTGCTGCAGTCGTGTTAGGGCTTGGCGTGACTTATTGG
>CAYNXU010000272.1:0-2604 GCA_964401225.1 uncultured Nitrosomonas sp. | reverse complement strand
GCTCACAGAGCACTGGATTTACATCCCATCCCGAGTCACTTCTTTCGTTTTTGGTTATGGCTCACTACAGGTATGGTTACAAAAGAATGGACAGCAATTCACCGTAAGCATCATGCCAAATGCGAAACACTGGATGATCCACACAGTCCGCAGATTTTTGGCATCAAGAAAGTCCTGGCTGAAGGCTCAGAGCTTTATCGGCTAGAGGCAAAAAACAAAGAAACCATGGAAAGATATGGGCATGGCACTCCAGATGACTGGATGGAACGCAATGTTTACACAAAACACAGCGCCGCTGGTGTTACTTTGTTGCTAATCGTTAATTTCATTCTGTTTGGCCCTATTGGTATTACCATATGGGCAGTTCAGATGCTCTGGACACCCGTCATGGCCGCCGGCATTATTAATGGTATTGGTCACTACTGGGGTTACCGCAATTTCCAAGCAGAAGATGCGAGCCGCAATGTCTCACCCTGGGGTATTCTGATTGGCGGGGAAGAATTACATAACAATCATCATGCCTACCCCACTTCTGCCCGACTGTCCAACAAATGGTTCGAATTTGATATTGGCTGGATGTATATACGCATCCTCGAAATGATGGGATTAGCGACTGTCAAAAAAGTTGCGCCTAAACTCAATATCAACAAAGCCAAAACCACATGTGATTATGATACATTACACGCCGTTATTTCCCATCGCTATGAAGTGTTAGCAAAATATTCGCAATCCCTCAAAGCGATGCTCAAAAAGGAAGTGGACCATTTGCGGGAAGCAGCTAGCCATCACGGCATAGATGGAACCACGTTGAAGCGTTGGATATTGGCTGATGCAAAAACCTTACAAGAGGATGAACGTACCAAACTAAGTCTAGTTCTTAGCAAGACTGAAAATCTTGATAAGGTTTACACGATGCGCGAAGAGCTCGCTGCGATATGGCAGCGTTCAACCGCTTCTAAAGATGAACTCGTCAAGCAGCTTGAAGATTGGTGTCATCGCGCAGAAGAAAGCGGCATTGAAGTGTTACAGCAATTCTCACGCCGATTACGCAGTTATGCATAATTAAGTAAGTGATAACCTCGAGCAAAGGTATTGATATTAAACCAATCTTTGCTCGGGTTATGTTTCCGGGCAAAATCTTCTCAGAAAATACCCCTCATTCGGCTCGTCTTATATCAAGATAACATCGTACTGCTCTTGGGTATAAGAAGCTTCCACCTGCAAACCAATTGGTTTCTCAATAAAATCAGCGAGCTGAGCTAAGCTTTGGGATTCTTCATCTAAAAACAAATCAATGACTTGCTGCGATGCAAGAATGCGAAACTCGCTTGCGTCAAATTGGCGAGATTCTCTTAATAACTCCCGCAAGATTTCATAGCAGATCGTTTGCGCAGTTCTGATCTGGCCACGCCCCTGGCAAGTCGGGCAAGGCTCACATAAAATATGTGCAAGACTTTCACGCGTCCGCTTTCGTGTCATTTCAACCAATCCTAAGGCTGTAAATCCATTGATAGTCATGCGCGTCCTGTCTCTCATCAGCGCCTTGTTGAATTCAGCCAACACCGCATTCTTATGCTCTTCATTCTCCATATCGATAAAATCGATAATGATAATACCGCCCAGATTCCGCAGACGAAGCTGCCGCGCAATTACTTGTGCTGCTTCTAAATTGGTCTTAAATATGGTGTCATCAAAATTACGCACACCGATGAATCCACCCGTATTAACGTCCATAGTGGTCAGCGCCTCAGTCTGATCAATAATGACGTAACCACCTGATTTTAGATTAACCCGCCGCGCAAGCGATCTCTCAATTTCTTCTTCGACACCATACAAGTCGAATAATGGACGCTCTCCAGTGTAATGATCGATTCTATCTGCGGCATTGCTCATGTAGCTCTTGGCAAAATCAATGAGTTTCAGATAAGTCTCACGTGAATCAGCCAATATACGATGCGTATCGTCATCAACGAAATCACGTAGCACTCGAAGACTGAGATCCAAATCCTGATAAAGTAACGCAGGCGCGCTAACGATCACAGATTTATGTTGAATATCGTGCCACAGTTTGTGCAGATATTCTATGTCTGCACGCAAATCCGCTTCGCTTGCCGCCTCAGCCATCGTCCGGATGATATAGCCTCCTTTGACCTCAGCCGGAAGAATATGCTGTAATTTTTCGCGTAATAATTCACGTTCGAGGCTATCTTCGATACGCTGAGAAACGCCAATATGTGATTCTTGCGGCAAATAAACCAGCATTCGTCCAGCAATACTGATTTGAGTGGAAAGCCTCGCCCCCTTAGTGCCAATGGCGTCTTTAATAACTTGCACGAGTAGATTGCTTCCCTCGTGTAACAATCTTTCGATGGGGCTGCCCAGATCGCCATTAGCGCTTACTTCCTTGATATCTCCGACATGAAGAAATGCTGCTCGCTCCATGCCGATATCTATAAAAGCCGATTGCATGCCAGGCAACACACGACTTACCCGCCCATTATAGATATTGCCTACAATACCGCGGCCACTGGCTCGCTCTATGTGCAATTCCTGGACAACGCCTTGCTCTATGACAGCAACACGAGTTTCCTGTGGGGTAACATT
>CAYNXU010000271.1:0-2625 GCA_964401225.1 uncultured Nitrosomonas sp. | reverse complement strand
TTTTCCATGAAGCAGGATTTGCCTGTATAGGCTCAAGCATTTCGAATGCTTTGCTTTCATCGTTTTGTTGGATCAGTAGTTTGGCTAGTTCAAGACGTACATTGGCAATATAGGGATCGATTTTCAGCAACTTTTCAAAAGCAGCTTTTGCAGCTTTTGGCCGGTTGAGCTTTAATAGCAGCGAACCGAGTATATACCAGTGTTTAATATCATTTGGGTTACGACTGAGCTGTTGGCGCGTGATTTTCAATCCATCGGCCATAGGCATGACTTGGCCATCCAAGCTGCAATCATAAGTCCTCACCAGTGAACTTGCTTGTAAATCGGAATCCTTGTCTGCCATTTGAGCTATTAATTGAGCCGTTATGCCTAAATGGGCTTCTGCTGTAAGTTCAAATTCCACATCTTTATTGCATGACAGGCAAGGTATTTCATCTGCAATAAGCGTCGCCGAGTTATCAAATTCCGCACTCGGTGAGAGTACGACGCCTTTAACCTGATAGAGGTTGGTTGCACCACATTCGGGGCAGCGAAGCTTTAGCGACAAGGAATCTTTAACAAAATTACCGTGCTCGAATGACTCCAACCTGAGCTTCATCATTTTGTTTTCATCGAGCACGCGTTTTTCTAATGCTTCCAATAAAGGATCATCTCGGTCTAGCAACCGACTGAGCACATAATAGGCCCGGTCGATCCAGGGTTGTTTCCGTTTCAGGTGAGGTCTAAGCAAATCGAGCATTCTGCTGTCTGGTGCTGCCAATGCTAACTGACACCAATGCTCGGTATCCTCTTCGAATTGGTTGGAAAAGCGGTTTACTGCGAAATCAGCGGCAAGCTTTCCCCCAATCTCGCTAATAGTCGATAAAGCAAAGATTCTCTGTGAAGGATCCAGCGTATCCCACTGTTTGATCAGCGCTTCCTGAGCTTTTGAACCGATGGATTTCAGGGATTCTTTGGCAGCTTCGTGTATGAAATCTCCTAATTCTTCAGATAGCGAATCGATCAAGCAGGGCACAAACTCCTCAAATTGCAGTTCCCCCATTGCTTTTATCAAATGTATGCCGCCATAGGTCATCGTCGTGTTAGCCAACAGTTCAATCATGCTGGGGGCCGTTTTTTCCCGTGGGAAAGCTTTAAGCCGTGTGATGAGCTGATCGAATTGAGGAAGCCAATTCAAATCTATGCTCAGCAGTGACAGCGTGTGATCCAGATCCTTGTCGGCACAATCAAAATCGGCAAGCTCGTAGGTATGGAGACAAGCTGCCAGCGTTGCGGTAAAGAGCATCTCATTGGTTAAATATTTTTCTAATACGTTTCCAGGCCGAATAAGTGTAAGGAAGGTTCTGCACGCTGGTTGCTGCGCTTGTTCTAGAATCGTAATGAGATTGGTGAGTGAGCCATCGTTGGCAAGATACTGATTGAAAAGATCCAGCGGGGCGTCAGCTCTCAGCAAGGCTGACATTTCTTCGATAGATTGAGTCGATATTCCCTGGCGTCTGTCCAAAGTGAGTTCGAAATAGGCTGAATGGCCGTATAAGCCAGAAAATAATCGCTTCAGTAAATTTTCTTTTTCGTCAGTATTATCATCTTCATCTTTTTCGCCATCCTTTTCGGTTTTCAAGGAAACATCAAGAATAGACTGTAACGATTCTACCGATAAAATATCCGCAAAACTCAACATCGAAGAAAGCGTCGTAGCTTTGATAAAAGCATCCTCAGAGGATGCCAGAATCAGTGTGCATAATTTTTCAACCACATGACTGTAATGCTTTATATTGTCAGGGAGTGCTGCGCGTTTCAATGCGGTGATGCGGTAGAAATCGAGCGGTTCACCGGTTTCGACATTCTTCAGATATTGTTCGAATAAACCTATTAACCTCTCTGGGTGAAATTTGACTAGGTGGGGCGTTGCTTCTGCAACTAACCTTCCTGGCCAATGCAGCCATCGTTCAAGCATCAAGGTCCTTACATTTGCAAAACACTCAGTAGGTAGGCTCCTAAAAAGCTGGCGCAACAAATCCAGGTCGTTATTTTCTATCTGGCGAATCAGGAATAGGTCATGAAACCATTCTAATGCCAATGTGGTACGCTCAGGCAAGGCCGTCATGGGGAGATTTTCAAGGGTATCTAAAGCCCATTCAATCATGACAGGGTTGTCTAGTTTTTCTGAAATACGCATGTCGTCTAACATGATTTTCTGTCTAAAGTAATTAATGGGGTGTCGATTTTCTGAAATGAGGATGATTGCGAAGATTATAACCTCAGTTATACAGGATTATAAAAGAGGCATGTCAGGGATAATTATTGGTACGCTGAGTGTTAGTTATGGGGGGAGGGTGAAGCCTCATGTGCTTAGTGATTGCCAATCACAGGCAATTGAGTGTTGGCACATGGAAAATACTTTGGAACCCCGACTGGAATGGTGCCACTCAGGCAAGATAAGAAAGCGGCTGTTGTTGGCGATCACGTTCAATTCTTAAAGCGGCCCTAATATTGAACATCCCTTGATCTCCTATCAAACCATTATTATTTTTAAACATAACTTCTGAAAATAGCTTTTCTAACATAGCATTGAACGCTTAAATTCAGTTGATTAATCAGGTGGCCAAAATCAGGGTTCTTTAA
>CAYNXU010000270.1:0-2635 GCA_964401225.1 uncultured Nitrosomonas sp. | reverse complement strand
TCAGTCCGCACGCACATGCACTCGAACATTCATTGGAAGTACAAATACCGTTTCTGCAGACAGTTCTGGCAGATTTTTCGATTTTACCTTTGGTTGTTGGGATGGCTTCGGTTGAGGAGATATTCGAAGTGCTGGATTGCTTGTGGGGGGATGAGGAAACCTTGATTATCGTGAGTTCTGATCTTTCGCATTATTTGCCTTATGCTATCGCGCAACGAGAAGATAACAAAACGGCTGCGTCTATTCTTCGATTGCATCCATCAATCGATGATGAGCATGCCTGTGGCGCGCTACCTATCAATGGCTTGATGGTTGCTGCACACAAGTACCAATTGGCTCCGCATTTGCTAGATTTGCGCAATTCGGGTGACACGGCTGGTTCACGTGATCAAGTAGTGGGTTATGGTGCATTTGCTTTTACATTGCCCCATTTATCCTCAGGAAGAACAGACCATGTTGCCTAATCAAGGAAAAGTATTGCTGTCGATTGGACGCGTGGCAATTGCTCATGCGTTGCATGTGCCTTATCAATTAGATATTGATGAGACAGCCTCCTGGTTACAGGAAATGCGTGCATGCTTCGTTACCTTGATACAGAACGATGAGTTACGTGGTTGTATCGGCACACTCGAGGCGCACCAATCGCTATTGGTTGATGTCAAAAGCAATGCTGTTTCCGCGGCTTTGTATGATCCACGTTTCTTGCCTTTAAAGCCTGATGAGTTTGTGGGTACCGACATCGAAATTTCATTGCTTTCGTCGATGGAAGTGATGGATTTTCAGGACGAGGCGGATGCGTTGGCACAGATGCGGCCAGGTATCGACGGTATCGTGCTTGAATACGGTCGCTATCGCAGTACCTTTTTGCCTCAGGTATGGGATGAACTATCACAGCCTCAGCTGTTTTTGAACATGCTGAAACGAAAAGCGGGGCTACCTGTTGATTTCTGGTCAGAAGGAATCAGGCTGTCGCGTTATACCGTAACCAAATGGCGCGAAACCGATGATGTGGAGGTAATTTAAATGGATGAACCGATTAGTAATGCAGAGCGATATCCTGCTAGATACTGGCATTGGCTGGAGGATGGACGGATTCAGTGTGATTTATGCCCACGAGATTGCAAGTTGCATGAGGGGCAGCGTGGTGCATGTTTTGTGCGTGGGCGCATGGGCGATGAAATGGTGCTGACGACCTATGGCCGCTCGTCGGGTTTTTGTGTGGATCCGATCGAGAAAAAACCGCTGAATCACTTTTATCCTGGTAGCAGCGTGTTGTCATTTGGTACGGCAGGTTGCAATCTTGCTTGCAAATTTTGTCAGAACTGGGATATTTCCAAATCACGTAGCTTCGACAAGCTTGCCGACCAGGCGAGTCCGGAAGCTATTGCGCGAACAGCCGAGCGTTTAGGCTGCAAGAGTGTCGCGTTTACCTATAACGATCCAGTCATTTTTGCTGAGTACGCTATGGATGTAGCGGATGCATGTCATGAACGTGGTATCAAGACGGTAGCGGTCACTGCAGGCTATATCTATGCCGAACCCAGGCGCGATTTCTTCGCAAGAATGGATGCCGCCAATGTGGATCTCAAGGGATTTACCGAGGCATTCTATGTCAAGCAAACTGGGTCGCACCTGCAGCCGGTACTCGAAACGCTGAAATATCTTACACACGAAACACAGGTGTGGGTAGAGTTAACAACCTTGCTTATCCCTGGATTAAACGATTCTGTGGAAGAACTGCAAGCACTCAGCGAATGGGTGGTGAGAGAATTGGGTGTAGAGGTACCGTTGCACTTTACTGCGTTTCATCCTGACTACAAAATGACGGAAATCTCTGCTACCCCTGTGAGCAAGCTGATAGAGGCACGAAAAATTGCTCAAGCAGCAGGGATTAAGTATGTCTATACCGGTAATGTGCATCATCGAGCGGGTGATACTACCTGTTGTCCGTCATGTGGTGTGGTTTTAATTGAGCGTGATTGGTATGAAGTGACTCAGTATCACCTTACTGCCAATGGTCATTGCCCGGATTGTGATGCTGCTATTGCTGGACGTTTTGGCGAATCTGCCGAGGCTTTTGGCAGGCGGCGTATTCCAGTTGCTATAGGAGGTTGATTATGAGCGAGGTATTTTTTCAGGATGGTGCTGCCAAGCTAAGCGGTGAATTGGTGTTGCCTGCTGTTGCAAAGGGTATAGTGTTATTTGCCCATGGCAGTGGTAGCAGCCGCTTCAGTCCTCGAAATACATATGTGGCTGAAGTGTTGCAGGATCATGGCGTTGGGACCCTATTATTTGATCTGCTGACACAGGAAGAGGATCGAGACTATGCGTCTCGCTTTGATATCGAATTGCTTACTCGCCGTCTGCTTGCTGCGTCAGCTTGGCTGCAGGCCGAACCCAAAGCGCACTCACTGCCGCTGGGGTACTTTGGTGCTAGTACAGGTGCAGCTGCAGCTTTGCAGGCTGCAGCAAAATTAGGAAATAAAATTACCGCCGTGGTATCGCGTGGCGGACGACCCGATCTCGCGAGTGAGCAAGCGCTGAGTCAAGTAACTGCACCCACGTTGTTACTTGTCGGTGGAGCAGATTACGGTGTGATTGAATTAAATGAACAAGCTTATTCACTGTTGAATTG
>CAYNXU010000269.1:0-2642 GCA_964401225.1 uncultured Nitrosomonas sp. | reverse complement strand
CGTATTACTGTTGATGATTGTTTAAAAGTTATTCCAAATCGTTTTGATATGACGATTGCGGTGACTGCTCGTGCAAGGCAGATAGCAATTGGTTCTACACCCATGGTTGATCCTGATCGGGATAAGCCTACCGTTATTGCATTGCGAGAATTGGCCATGGGAAAAATAGGCCCTGATATTCTGAATACCATACGTTGAGCTAGAAGAAGCAGACAATTTATCTTATTAAATGGCCGATTGTTTTTGTGATGTGTTTATGCAATGGGCAGTATCTTCAAACGGTTTATTCAAATTTTTCTTAACTTCATTCTTCTTATCTTGCACAATATGAAAGTCGCTATGGATTCAAGTGTATCTTGAATATCAATATTCATTGATGGCGACTTTTTTCAAACGTATTTTGTGATTTCGACATCACAGTTTGAATTACAGCAATCTTTTCCATTATTTGTAAAATAATATCGCTTGAGTACAGCGAAAAAATAGGGAAACTCCTATGTCAGGGCTTTTATTATCGAATTCTTCTACGATAACACCTGAAGTTGAGTCGTTATTTTCTGAGGTATCGAAATATTTCAAATCTGAAGATTTGACGTTACTCAAGAACGCATATTTTTTTAGTCAGGGTGCGCATTCTGGCCAGTTCCGTAAAACGGGCGAGCCCTATATCTCACATCCGGTAGCGGTTGCCAGCATTTTATGTGAGCTCCACCTCGATGCTATTACGCTTGCTGCTGCGTTGTTGCATGATGTTGTCGAAGATACGGTAATTTCTAAGGAGGAAATTGGCGAGAGATTCGGTGTATCCGTAGCCGAGTTGGTGGATGGCGTGTCCAAGCTAGAGAAGATTGAGTTTCAGACTAAAGCTGACGTACAAGCTGAGAATTTCCGCAAGATGTTATTGGCTATGGCGCAGGATGTCAGAGTCATCCTAATAAAATTGGCTGATCGTCTTCACAATATGCGCACACTAGATGTGATGCGTCCGGAAAAGCAGCGTCGTATAGCACGGGAAACTTTGGAGATTTATGCTCCTATTGCTCATCGCCTGGGATTAAACGGTATTTACCAGGAATTGCTGGAGCTGGGTTTTTGCTATTCTTACCCCAATCGTTACAAGGTGCTAGTAAAAGCAACTAAAGCGGCACGCGGTAACCGACGCGAAGTGGTGGGTAAAATTCTTGAAGCGATTAAACGGCGGCTTGAAGACGCGGGTTTAGATGCCATCGTGACAGGTAGAGAGAAGCATCTTTATAGCATCTATAAGAAAATGGTCGAGAAACAACTGAGCTTTTCTGAGGTGCTGGATATCTATGGTTTCCGTGTTCTGGTCAAGGATATTCCCTCGTGTTATGTGGCGCTGGGAGCCTTACACAGTTTATACAAACCCATACCGGGTAAATTCAAGGACTATATCGCAATTCCAAAGCTTAATGGCTATCAATCGCTCCATAATACATTGCTGGGTCCTTTCGGGCTGCCGATAGAAATTCAGATTCGCACGTTTGAGATGCACCGGATTGCCGAGATGGGTGTCGCTTCGCATTGGCTCTATAAAAGTAATGGCGCCGACGTAAATGAGCTACACATGAAAACCAGTCAGTGGTTAAAAAGCTTACTGGAAACCTTGAGTGATTCAACGGACTCTATTGAGTTTTTGGAACACCTTAAAGTTGATCTATTTCCAGGGGAAGTGTATGTGTTTACGCCTCAAGGGAAAATACTCGAATTACCAAGGGGTTCTACGGCAGTTGATTTTGCTTATGCAATCCATACCGATGTGGGGAATTGTTGTGTTGCGGCCAAAATAAACGGCGAGAATGCGCCATTGCGCACAAAGTTAAAGAATGGCGATCGAGTAGAAATTGTTACAGCGCCCTATGCAAACCCTAATCCCGCCTGGCTCTCGTATGTTGCCACCGGAAGAGCACGCTCAAGTATTCGCTATTTTCTTAGAACCATTCAGTTTGATGAGTCTGTAAAGTTAGGCGAGCGTTTGCTAAATCAGGCTTTGCAGTCATTTGGCATCAATCCTGAAACAATTAACGAAATACAATGGGAACGATTGGTTAGGGATATTGGCGCTAAATCCAGAAAAGCATTGCTGGCAGATATCGCCTTAGGAAAACAGCTGTCAGCCGTGATTGCTAAGCGTTTGGCAGTACCTGGAGAATCGATATCCGAAGCCAGTGGCACAAGTAACCCTGTTACGATTCTTGGTACAGAGGGCATGACAGTACAGTTTGCGCGATGCTGCTATCCCATTCCGGGGGATACCATCGTCGGGTTGATTAAAAAAGATCAAGGCTTAGTGATTCATACACATGACTGTAGCTCCGTGATGAGAATTCAGAAGGGATCGGAAAATGTGCTGGATGTGACGTGGGGGAAAGATATCACTAGAACTTTCGAGGTGGGTATTACCATGACTGTAGTGAATCAACGCGGTGTGCTTGCTAGAGTCGCTGCCGAAATTGCTAGAACTGATTCGAATATCGATGATGTCACGATGGAAAGTGATAAAGATTACACCACTATGCACTTTGTTTTGCAGGCCAAAAATCGCCGCCACCTTGCCCAAATCATGCGGAGTTTGAGGCATATTCGGGAGATTGTGAAGCTTGTTCGAGTAAAAAATTAGC
>CAYNXU010000268.1:0-2646 GCA_964401225.1 uncultured Nitrosomonas sp. | reverse complement strand
TCATCTTCTCCGTACCCATAATCATACCCTTGCCCAATATCACAACTGAGTAAGCGGGATAGTTCTATAAGCGCCTGCCGGTAAACTTGACGCTTGAATTCAACGACTGATTCAAGCTCCACCCAGTATTGATTCCAGCGCCAAGCATCAAACTCAGGATGGTGACTTTTTCTGAGCGACACATCGCTATCACGTCCCAGCAAACGCAGCAAAAACCAAATCTGTTTTTGTCCCTTGTAACTCTTGCGCCATTCACGCCTAATCCAGCATTCCGGAACATCATAGCGCAACCACTCTCGAGTGCGTCCCAATATCTCTACATGGCAGGGTTGCAACCCTACCTCTTCAGTTAATTCTCGATACATCGCCTGCGTTGGGGTTTCACCCGATTTAATGCCCCCCTGCGGAAATTGCCAAGAATCCTGCTTGACGCGTTTTCCCCAGAAAACTTCATTTCTCGAATTCAATAAAATAATACCCACATTAGGACGATATCCGTTACGGTCGATCATTTGATTCATCCGTCATTTGACACGTCAATTACTAAATATTTTTCCATATTTTTTCTCAGATTAAAAGCCATCATAAAACAAAAACAGCCCATACCTCCCTTTTAATTCCCTCATTTCTCTCTTTGTTAACTATATATGATATGTTGGGATGTGTTTAAACCGCATGGGTAATTATCTTTTTCAAGGTAGAATTGTTTTCCCTTAATTTAAATATAACGATAAAACATACGGAATCAATACATGCGTGTTTCTCAATTCTTTATTTCAACGCTAAAAGAAGCTCCCGCTGAAGCAGAGTTGATCAGTCATAAACTGATGCTGCGAGCAGGTCTCATCAAACGCCTCGGCAGTGGACTGTATACTTGGATGCCTCTGGGTTTAAGAATACTTCGTAAAATCGAACATATCATTCGCGAAGAAATGAATAATAGCGGCGCAATTGAACTTTTAATGCCATCAATTCAACCTGCGGAGCTCTGGCAAGAAACTGAACGCTGGGAATTATTCGGGCCACAAATGTTGAAAATCCAAGATAGGCACGCACACGACTACTGTTTTGGCCCAACTCACGAAGAAGTGATTACCGATATTGCACGCAGAGAAATAAAAAGCTATCGCCAATTACCCCTGAATTTCTATCAAATCCAGACCAAGTTTCGCGATGAAATCCGCCCCCGCTTTGGTGTCATGAGAGCCCGCGAATTTATAATGAAGGATGCTTATTCGTTTCATACTGACTTAAAAAGTCTAGAGCAAACTTACCATATAATGCACGATACCTATAGCCGCATATTTACGCGCATCGGCTTGAATTTCCGGGCTGTAGCTGCCGACACCGGCGCGATGGGCGGTAGCAGCTCACACGAATTTCATGTGCTTGCAGACTCAGGTGAAGATGCGATTGCTTTCTGCCCAGACTCAGATTACGCAGCCAATATCGAGCTGGCTGAAACGTTTGCGACTGAAAGGTTTCGTGAAGCACCTGATGGAAAAAAACAGAAAGTAGCAACACCCAACCAAAAAACCTGCGCAGAAGTTGCTAATTTCCTGAGCATTCCCATTCACAAAACCGTCAAAACATTGGCCGTTACTGTGGATAATCAATTCTACCTCTTGCTACTACGTGGCGACCATCAACTCAACGAAACAAAAATCAGAAAAATCCCCTTCCTGAGTAACTTCGAACTTGCAACCGAAGAAAGAATTATAACTGAAATGGGTTCTCCACCCGGGTACATCGGACCTGTTAGCGTGGAAAAATGCGTTATCGCTGATAAAGCTGTTATGGAAATGAGCAATTTCGTCTGTGGCGCAAATGAGGAAGGTTTTCACTTTACTCATGTCAATTTTGAATGCGACCTGAAATTACCTGACCATATTTTCGATATCCGCAATATCATCGCAGGTGATCCCTCACCCGATGGCAAAGGGATACTTGAAATTTGCAGAGGCATCGAAGTAGGTCACATCTTTCAATTACGTTCTAAATATTCTGAAAAAATGAAAGCCACCTACCTAGATGAAGCCGGGCAGACAAAAGCAATGGAAATGGGGTGCTATGGCATCGGCGTATCACGTATCGTGGCAGCGGCTATTGAACAAAATCATGACGAGCACGGCATCATCTTTCCCATTGCGATCGCACCCTTTCAACTCGTCATCATTCCTATAGGCTCGAAAAAGAACCCGCAAGTTCAAGCCGAAGCAGAAAGGCTATACCATGAATTCTCGACTGCCCACATTGAAGTGCTTATAGATGATCGCGATGAGCGCCCGGGTGTCATGTTCGCAGACATGGAATTAATAGGCATTCCGCATCGCATCGTTATCGGTGAACGAGGTCTTAAAGATAATATTATCGAATATCGTGGACGACGTGACGATAAATCTCAAATGATCCCTATGAAAGATATTGTTGCATTTGTTACCTCTAAAATATGTGGAAATTGATCGGTATCATTGCATTCTTAATACCGCAACTGGCTCAGGCAGGCGCTCAAATGTATGAACCGATGTCTGCCAGCACCCGGACTGTTCTGCAAAGAGCCGTGAGTGACCAGCCTATTCGACATTTCTTTGCTTTGCCCGAAACAGAAAGCAGGCTATGGCTTGCCACCATGTCCGAACGATTGAA
>CAYNXU010000267.1:0-2657 GCA_964401225.1 uncultured Nitrosomonas sp. | reverse complement strand
GCCGAGCAATGCGGTACCGGTAAAAAATAGCGCATACCCATAAGCATCTACAAATTGCCCGCTAAAACCGGCAATAAATTTAGGCAGCAGCAACATGACTGAGCTGAATAATGCGTATTGCGTCGCTGAATAGGCGGAGTTGGTCAATCCGGAAAGGTAAGCGATAAAAGCCGATGAAGCAATCCCCGCAGAAAGATTATCTGCAGAAATAGTGAATATCAGCCCAACAATATCGTGCCCTCTCATGGTCAACCAAACAAATAGCAAGTTGGTTGCTGCAGATAAAACCGCGCCGAGAAATAAGGTTTTAATCACCCCGATTTTGGCTATCAATAGACCTCCCACTACCGCACCCAAAATTGTCATGATGACACCATATACCTTGGAAACCGTTGCCACTTCATCCTTGGTATACCCCATATCCACATAAAAGGGATTGCTCATCACCCCCATCACCACATCTGAGATGCGATAAACAGCAATCAGTGTCAATATTAAGATGGCATGATAACCATGTTGCACAATAAAATTCTGAAATGGCGCGATCATTGCGCCATATAGCCAAGTTAGCAATCGTGTCAGGCGATCATTCAAATTCCAGCGTGCAATCATTTGACTGGCTTGCTTCTCATTCTCCACTACCAGGTGATTGAGTGGAATGTCAGGTTCCTGAATAACGAGCGTTGTAATGACACCAACCGCCATACTACCCGCCATAATGAGATAAGCGATTCGCCATGATTGATAATCATAATCAGTTGGTGAAACATCCAGAGAGGCGGCAATCCAAAGCACGCCTGCTGAAGCCAGAATCATCGCCAAGCGATAGCCTGCTTGATACGTTGCAGCCATGGCCCCTTGCAATCTTAATTCAACCGCTTCGATACGATAAGCATCGAGTGCAATATCTTGAGTCGCTGAAGCAAATGCTACGGCCAATGCAAAAAAAACCATGTGCGAAAGATTCACAAGGGGATCAGTGCTGGCCATACCCACCAGTGAAATAATGATAGCAACCTGTGAAAGCAACAGCCAGGCACGGCGTCGGCCTAACCATCGTGTCAGGAGCGGTAACGGCAGACGATCCACTAAGGGGGACCACATCCATTTAAAACCGTAAGCAAGACCAATCCAACTTAAATGGCCTATAGTGGCACGATCGATGCCCGCCTCTCTTAACCAAAATGACAAAGTGCCCAATATGAGCAGCAAGGGCAATCCAGCCGAGAAACCTAACGCCAGCATTCCAATTACCCTGGGGTGGGTATAAATACGGAATACACCCAACCAACTAGTGATGACGGCAGTATTAATCATAGTTGATGTTCGTAATCAATGATCAGCGGAGCATGATCGGAGAAGCGTTCCTGCTTGTAAATAGAAACACGGGTTGCTCTGTCCGCAATCGAGGGCGTAGCGATTTGGTAATCGATGCGCCAGCCTACATTCTTGGCCCATGCTTGTCCACGATTGGACCACCAGGTATATTGCTCCGGTGATGGGTCAATTCTCCGGAACACATCGATTAATTTCAAATCCTCAAAAACCGACGTCAACCAGGCACGTTCTTCCGGTAGGAATCCAGAATTTTTTTGGTTGGCACGCCAGTTCTTTAAGTCAATTTCCTTATGCGCAATATTCCAGTCTCCACAAAGAATGATATCTCTACCACTCTGAGCCAGGGCTTGCAAAATCGGAAAAAACTGCTCCATAAAAAAGAATTTAACCGCCTGCCGATGTTCGCCACTCGACCCTGAAGGAAGATAAATCGATATGATACTCAAATTACCGAAATCCACACGCAAATACCGTCCTTCTGAATCGATTGCCGGAATGCCGACACCTTCAATAATTTTATCGGGCTGATAGCGAGAATATAATCCTACGCCACTATAACCTTTCTTATCCGCACAATGGAAATAACCATGATAATCATCCGGGGCTTTCATCTCACTGGACATATCATCCGGTTGTGCCTTCAATTCCTGCACACACACGATATCAGCCTGCTGTGTAGGCATCCACTGAAAAAAGCCTTTATTCGCAGCAGCACGTATACCATTCAAATTAAGGGTTATAATTCGCATTTTTTATGAGTTATCATCATGTCAGATTTCAAACAGGCCTTTATTGAATTTGCCATCGAATGTAATGTGCTTCGTTTTGGTGAATTTAAAACCAAAGCTGGACGCCTATCGCCCTATTTTTTTAACGCAGGATTGTTTAATGATGGCAATTCGCTACATAAACTTGGGCAATTCTACGCGAAAGCCATCTTGGCTGCCCAGCTTCCGTTCGATATGTTGTTTGGCCCCGCATACAAAGGAATTCCGCTCGTCAGCACGATTGCCATTGCGCTGGCTGAAGCTGGTCATAACCATCCTTTCTGTTTTAATCGCAAGGAAGTCAAAGATCACGGCGAGGGCGGCAATATTGTGGGAGCGCCACTGAGCAAGCGTGTCTTGATTGTCGATGATGTCATTACTGCCGGTACTTCAGTACAAGAATCCGTTAACTTGATCCGCGCTGCTAAGGCGATACCCTGTGGTGTTGTCGTTGCGCTTGACCGTATGGAGCGAGGCCAGCATGATCGAATGACTGCTATCCAAGAAGTGGAACAAACGCATGGCATTCCGGTTATCAGCATTATCAATCTG
>CAYNXU010000266.1:0-2659 GCA_964401225.1 uncultured Nitrosomonas sp. | reverse complement strand
GATCTATTGACCCATCGCCTGTTACATCCTGGCGAACGGGTAATCCATCAATTGAAGCACCTCCAACATTTGCGAGAAAGGCTTGCAAATAGTTGGCTAAGACGTTCTGAAGCACACCACTGGCGGTTAAATGAAAATAGTCAGCGGATACACGCAAGCAAACCCAATATCTCCACCCTACTCAAACAGCAATACGATCAGATGCTGCGATTACGCCGTGCAGTCGCGCATCGTATTGAAATCTTCGAAAAGACGCTCCAACATCATCAAGCGCATCTTGCACATCTCAATCCACAATCGGTACTGGCACGAGGCTATAGCATCACTTACTCAGCCGATGGTCATATTCTACGTGACTGGAAACACGTTCACCCGGCTGATGATATCAAGGTAATCTTCGCCGAAGGATGGGCACGAGCCAAGGTAACTGAGGCAGGAAAATAGGTCTGGGTAGACTTTTTTACGGCGCTCATGCAGACTGATGCTCTTTCCATTACACATTACCTTACTTTCTTCACACGGTATATAAAAGGAATTTAATCGATCATGTCCAGAATCTTTCTCTCACTCGGCACTATCAATGCATTTATATGTGTGCTATTCGGTGCTTTAGGTGCACATGGCTTAAAACATACCCTCACCCCAGACATGCTGACTATCTTCCAAACCGGAGTGCAGTATCATTTCTATCACGCACTGGGATTGATTTTGGTCGGATTAACGCTGTTCCAACTTCCGCAATCGCGGCTACTGAAGCTGTCTGGCTGGCTAATGGTTATTGGTATCGTGCTATTTTCAGGCATCCTCTACATCATCAGCCTCACCGAACTACGTGGACTAAGTAAAATTGCGCCATTCGGCGGTCTTTCCTATATGAGTGCGTGGCTAGTGTTTGCCTATGCGGCTTGGACAGGTAAATAAAAAGAATGTTGTTCACTAATCAATTCACTGTATGAAGTTTCTGCATTTCTTTGCCCCCTGTCCACGTGGCCTTGAAGCTGTGTTGGCCACCGAGCTGGCACAACTTAATGCGTCAGCCATCCAAATTTCACAAGGCGGTGTTGCTTTTCAAGGTGACTGGCGCGTCTGCTATCGCGCAAATCTGGAAAGCCGTATCGCGAGCCGCATCCTTTGGCAAGTTGCTAGCCAGGACTATCACAATGAAGCGGATATTTACAACATCACACATGCACTACCTTGGCCTACATGGTTCGAACCAGCGTTATCTATCCGAGTCAACTTGGCTGCGATCAAATGTCCGCTGCGTAGTCTGGATTTTGCCACCCTCAGAATCAAAGATGCTGTTTGTGACAAATTCCGTGAAACATGCGGTCAACGCCCGGATGTCGATACCGTCAATCCCATGATGCGCATTCATGGTTTTCTTGATGCACAAACGTTTACACTCTACCTGGATACCTCCGGCGATGCGCTGTTCAAACGTGGTTTAAGAAAAGCAGCGGGTGAGGCGCCCTTACGCGAAAACTTGGCAGCAGGCATCCTACATCTTGCTGGCTGGCAACCGGGCATTCCCTTGCTTGACCCCATGTGTGGCAGCGGCACATTTCTAATGGAAGCTGCTCAGATAGCTTGCCGTATTGCCCCCGGATCAGGGCGGCAATTTGCATTTGAGCAACTTAAATTATTTGAAGCTGCAGTGTGGAACCAACTCAAACAATCAGCTCAGGCCCAACAACTCCCCCTGACACCCCAACCCATATACGGTAGCGATTTATATGGCTATGCGCTCGCGCACGCCCGCAACAATCTGATGGCCGCAGGTTTGGGTGATGTCGTTAGCTTGAAACAAGCGAATGTACTGGAAATCGCTGCCCCCGCTGCAAGTGGCATCATAGTCACTAACCCGCCGTATGGTGTGCGT
The DNA here is from genome assembly GCA_964401225.1 of uncultured Nitrosomonas sp. Lineage (GTDB taxonomy): Bacteria > Pseudomonadota > Gammaproteobacteria > Burkholderiales > Nitrosomonadaceae > Nitrosomonas. The sequence continues at coordinate 777 of CAYNXU010000266.1, read as the reverse complement.
ATCGGCGAACAGGAAGCACTCACACAACTTTACCCGCAACTGGGTGATGTGCTGAAAAAGAAATTCAGTGGCTGGAATGCTTATATTTTGACAGCCGATCCGCTGCTGCCCAAATCCATACGTCTGACCGCATCACGCCGCATTCCTTTATTCAATGGAGCGCTGGAATGCCGCCTGCTCGAATATAAAATGGTCGCGGGTAGCATGCGCAAGGATAAGACAAAAGAAAGCAATGTTATGCAATCGAATACAATCCCTCCGTGAGCATATCGCTGTCTTCATATTATCTTTGCTTACTCATCTCCTATAAATCCTCGTAAAAATAAAAACTATGCGCATGTTCTTTTTGTTGATTTTTCTTGGCTGTGCTGGCTTGATTAGCTACGCCCTGTATCTACAATGGGGTAAAGGGTTATTACCCTGCCCGCTGTGCGTGGCACAACGCATTGCTTATTGGTGTCTAGGACTGACGGCGCTACTCGCTTTTCTGCACAACCCCCAGAAAATTGGACGCAGAATTTATAGCAGCCTGATGCTCGCCTTTGCCCTGCTGGGCGCCACTATCGCAGGTCGCCATGCCTGGCTGATACGCTATCCTGAATCGTTTGAATGCGGCATCAGTCCAGAAGAAGCTTTTCTAAATGCGCTACCCATTGCCGAATGGTGGCCAGGAATGTTTGAAGCTAATGGCGATTGCGCAGATGTCAGTTGGCAGTTCCTCTCGCTTACCATCCCGGATTGGTCCTTGATCGCCTTTTTGTTGCTGGCAGGAATGAG
>CAYNXU010000265.1:0-2688 GCA_964401225.1 uncultured Nitrosomonas sp. | reverse complement strand
GGGTTTACAAGCAAAAGCGGGTAACACTAATAAAGAGGTCAGGATGATCAAAATTAATCCGATAGACAATAGCAACCCCATGCTGGCCAACCCTAAATGAGGTGTAAACGCCATACTAACAAAACTACAGAGGGTAGTTAAATTACAAAATACCACTCCTCTCGCCGTACTTGTATTCAACACATCACGCTCTCGGTCAGGCATAGCACGCAACCGGAGCATAATATAAATACCACTATTCACCCCCAAGCCCAAGAGCAAAGGAATGACGATGATATTGGCAAAATTAAACGGGTTATTCAACAGTACGCTTGAAGCGCCAGTAAATACAGACATCATCAGCAATGGCATAAGAATAAGTCCTGCATCCCTGATATTACGGTGCATAATCAGCAATACCAAAGTGATGGCCAGTAAAGCACCGATCAGCGCTTTCTGGAAAGCCTCTACTACGGCATTACCCGACTCCAGATAAATAACCGGCAAATCCGTAGCATTAGGGGCCACCGTTCTCACATCAGCAATGAATTCCTTGAGATTATCGTGATCATTAAGGTCCTTGCGAGGAAATGCCTGAACCCGGTAAATTCCATCGGCAGTGAGCCAACGTTCCAACAGTTCCAGCGGCAACGTATCCAACGTAACTTTGTCAGCCTGAAGCCCTTGCAACAGCCTATCCATGGAATCCTTCAGCGTGCCTAATAAACTCGATTGCAATCGCTCCAATATCGCCAGCTGTTCCACTTCGGGTAATGCACCTAAAGCCGCCAGTAAACTCTGCAAATCGCCACGTAGCTGACGCAGGCTGTCCGCTATAGGTGATGCTGCATTCGCCGCCAGACTTCCATCGACACTCACCAGGAAGCGTTCCAGCGCTTGCTTGTGATTCTCCAGTGTATCTGAACGCACCGATGGAAAAGACGTGATATGTAACCCCAACATCAAAGAAAGATCTTGTAGAGCGGCCAGCTTTTCATCCTGATTCAGTGGCACGAAATTGAATACCGTGATCGCATTTTCAACCGAATGCAGCGCCCTCAATCTTTGTGCGGTGATGAGTGCTTCTTCCTTGCTGCCAGCCAGCGTCGTCAGCGTAAAAGGGGATGTTTGTTTGGTTTCTAGTAATTCCCTAAAAGTGGACAGGGATTCACTGGCAGGGTCGCGCAAATTGAGAGGATTAAAATCAAACCGCACCTGAGTCAGAAATGCCACACTCACCAAAGTCAGTGCCACTGATCCCCACTTAATAGCGATACGGTGTTGCATGGGAAAATGATAGACCCATTGCGGAAAAGTGCTCCGGTCCGTTTTTACCTTGGTTGGGTCCAGGGGAAACAATATCAACAATGCCGGCAACACCGTCAAAGATATAACCAAGGCAATGAACATGCCCCCACCAGCAATTACACCAAGTTCGGAAACACCCACATAGGCGGTCGGCATAAATGAGAAAAATCCTGCCGCTGCAGTGATGGCACAAAGGGTGATTGACGGTGCGACTTTGCGTACCGCTTCCATCAGCGCCTGAATCTGAGTGAGGTTTTGCCGCAATAATTCTCGATAACGCAATGAAATCTGAATGGCATAGTCGACACCGATACCGATATACAGCACCGCAAAAGAGATAGATATTAGATTGAGATGACCAATGGCGATCGTGGCGAAACCAACGGTCAGCGCTAGCCCCATGAGCAATACCACAAAAGTAATTAACACCAGCCGCAGGGATTTGAGGCCGACCAGTAAAGTAAGACACACCAAGATCAAGGAGAAAATCGAAGCCATTGTTGCACTCCGCTCCACGCTTTCCAGCTCGTCATGTTCCAGCACTACTTCTCCGGTAAGCCTAATACGCACACTGGGAAATTGCGCTTTTGCTTCGTCGACAATAGCGCGAATACTCTTCAACGCCGCTTCCGAGGGTACCAAAGCTGTAAAATCCTGCTTTGGCTGGAGCAGTATGAAGCGTTGCGTCGTCAACATCTTTGCCTCATCCCCATATATCAACTGTTGCCATGAAAGTTGATAGTTTTCACCCTTCTGCGCCGCTCGTGTCGCTTCGCTGATTTTATTCAACAACGGATTCAGATCTACCGGAAGATTACGATCTTCAGTAGCGATTGCTAGCTCGATGATGGAAAGCAGCCCTTTCAAACTGTTATCATCGGCCAATGTGCCGATAAAGGGCTGCGCTTCTGCCAGGGTAGTAGATAATTCATTCAGTTCGTTGATACCAAGATAAAGCAATCCATGACGATCAAAAAACTCACCCTCTCCGGGGATAAAAACCGTCTTGACATGATGCGTGTCCTGGCGAAACCTTACACCGAGATAGTTGATTGCTTCCGTTGTGCTTTCAGGAATCTCGGCATCTACCACTACCAGAATGGTATCGTCATCCTGTGGAAAAGCGGCAACTAAACGTTCCCGATCCTGCCGGAACTGCAGCTCCTCGGAAAGCATTTTTGTCGTATCGGTATCAATCCCCAAGTTATTCGCAGCAAAATGCAAACTGAATATACACAGCATGAGTACCAGCAAAACCAGCGTCTTGGGAAAATGTAACAACCCCTTCTCCAATCCCGCTAACAAAGTCTCAAAACGCGTACTTCTGTCCTTCATAGTCTCCCCTTATCTTGGTGCAACATAATTATCTGCAATAGTATATTCCCAAAAAGCAGCTACCAA
>CAYNXU010000264.1:0-2691 GCA_964401225.1 uncultured Nitrosomonas sp. | reverse complement strand
CATAAAGTTTTCGGTAAATTCATCTTGAGTACGGGTAGGGCGGGTAAACGAAGTGCCATCCGCCTCATGGTATCAAATAGCCATTATCAAATTACCGTCTTTCAGTCGTTACAATTCATCAATAAGCACTATCATTTGGTGGATGACGCGTTGCTTATCCACCTTACTGCACTTTCCGCATTGATTGTATAATTGCTGAATGGATCATGATCACAGTTACAAGTTGCTGTTTTCCCATCCGGAAATGGTGGCTGATTTGTTGCGCGGTTTCGTCAGGGAAGACTGGGTAGCAGCGCTCGATTTCACCACGCTGGAGAAAATCAGCGGTAGTTACGTCAGTGATGATCTGCGCGAACGGGAAGACGACGTCATCTGGCGTGTGCGCTGGGGTGAAGACTGGCTGTATGTTTATCTGCTGCTCGAATTCCAATCTACCGTCGACTGGTTCATGGCGGTGCGCATCATGACCTATGTGGGTCTGCTGTATCAGGATTTGATCAAAAGCGAGCAGATCAAGACCGGCGAATTTCTCCCGCCCGTGCTGCCAGTCGTGTTATACAACGGCGATCCCCGCTGGCAGGCGCCGGAGAATATCGATGAGCTGATCACACCCATACCCAGCGGCCTGCAACGCTATCGGCCAAGCTTGCACTACCTGTTGCTCGATGAAGGGCGCTACAGCGAGTTTGAACTGGCAGATCTGCAGAATCTGACCGCAGCATTGTTCAGGCTGGAAAACAGCCGCACGCCGCAAGATGTAGCGCGGGTATTGCAAGCGCTGATCACCTGGCTGCAATCCCCGCAGCAGGCTTCACTGCGACGCGCATTCACCGTCTGGCTAAAACGGGTGTTTTTGCCAGGCAGAATGCCCAGTGCTACATTCAACGAAATTGAAGATATACAGGAGGTACAAAGCATGCTGGCAGAACGAGTGAAAGAATGGACAACGACTTGGAAGCAGCAAGGGATTGAAGAAGGAATCCAGGAAGGTATTCAGAAAGGGCGGCTGGAAGGACGGCTGGAAGGAGAAGCAGAGTTATTGCTGCGTCAGATGAGCCGGCGATTTGGCGCTGTTGATGAAGCGACCCACAATCGAATCAAGACAGCCGATGCCGATACCCTGCTGATTTGGGGTGAGCGGATTCTGTTTGCGCAGTCGATCGAGGAAGTGTTCAGGGATTGAGCAGCAGTAATAAGGTGCATAAACGTCACCTTACCTACGGCGCAATGCCCGATGGTTATTGCGCCCCATGCGGGCTGGTAATTTCTGGAATTTAATGAGAGGGGTAGGGCGGATAAACGAAGTGCCCTCCGCCGCATGGTATAAAATTAAGTACGCCGAGTTATCGACTTCCAATCGGTGTGATTCATCAAAGAATGCATTTTCAATTGGTGGATGACGCGTTGCTTATCCACCCTACAAAATCATCCAAGAAGAAAATACAGTGCTGTATTGTCAGTTTTTCTGGAAAAGGTGTAGCACCCGAATTAACTGCTGAATTTCCTTCTATTCTGCTTATTGGTGTATTAATTGATCAAGCTCTCACAGCAAAGAGTTCTTCATAAACAGTTAATGTTTGCTTAATGACGATCCTTTCGTCAAATTGGGTCAGCGCTTTTTCCCGTGCCGCTGCTCCAAGCTTTTCTGAAAATTCCGGATCGTCGAGTAAACGTGCAATTGCATTTTTCAGTGCGATAGCGTCACGTACTGGCACCAATAACCCATCCACTTCGTTTGTTACTACTTCACGACAACCTGGTACATCCGTAGTAATAATCGGTAGACCACAAACAGCGGCTTCTATCAGAGTTTTCGGTAGACCTTCCCGATAACTTGGCAGTACTACCACATCTACTGACGAGAGCAAAGCTGGCATATCTTCAATATGCCCTAACCATTCTATCAGGCCCTCATTAACCCATTCTTTTATAGCAGAATCAGGTATTGAAGCCGGATTACCTGGATCTGGGTTGCCAGCGAGTAAAAATGAGATTGCTCTATTTTCTGCCTTTAGTGCGCGAGCAGCAGCGATGTATTCTGCAAGTCCCTTGTCCCATAGCAATCTCGATGCAAGAAGGACACGTAACGGTTTATCTTCGGTGCGATTGCGGCCAACGGTAAATCTGGAACTATCGACTCCAGAACCCGGGATTAACCTTATTCGTGATTGATCTACCCAACCCACAGTACGAAATAATTCAACATCATCGCGGTTTTGTAAGATTAGTCTTGAACGTTGACCATTCAGTGCTATACGCATCAGCAACCTGACTATCGGACGGAGTAGTCGAGCACGTATATTGTTGCTGGTGAACACATAGCCCATACCAGCTACCGCACTAATACTTGCAGAAACTCCAGCCAGTTTTGCGGCTAGTGAACCATATACCGCACATTTAATCGTGAATCCATGCACTACATCAGCCTGTTCCTGACGAATCAACTTCCGTAGCCAAAGCAATAATTTAAATTCTCGAAAAGGATTAAGGCTGCGCCGATCCATTGGTATAGGTTTCCAACGAAAACCAAGCTCGCGCAGTTTTTCTCCGTACATACCTGAAGGGGATATCAATAAGACATCGTGACCAGCATTATGGAGAGCACTCGCAAGTGATCGGCGAAAGTTGTATAGATACCAGTCAGTGTTTGCAAATAGAATGATTTTTAATTTAGATTTTTTCATCATCTTC
>CAYNXU010000263.1:0-2694 GCA_964401225.1 uncultured Nitrosomonas sp. | reverse complement strand
TGCCAGTATGCCACGAAATGGCGTGTGACAGTCGGTGCAGCTTTCAATATGATCATGGTAGCGACTGAGATGGCCCGGCGCCCAGAATGCCTCTGGATTACTAAGTGATCCCCAGGCAATCCAGGCACACAAACACACAACAATCAAAGCAGTGATTCGGTAAATATGACGTGGCAGCGGGCGAAAAGCCATAGCCTAAAATCCACCGAAGAAAAGAACGCCCATGATATGCAACATGGTTAGCACAATAAAGATCACAGCCAGTGGCGCATGAATAATCTGCCATATGCGAAACATACTTTCCTGTGATGCGATGTCGCTAAGCGCTTGCTCGATCTGCTCCTGAGATAGCCCTTGTTCCGTCAGTGAGCGCCGCTGATCGGTCAGCGTGTGCAGCGCAGCACTGTGAATGGTTTTGCCTATAACTCCACTGATTGCCACGCCACCCAATGCTAGCAATGCCAGCACAGCCACGCCTCCGTGTACGTGCCATCCGGAGTGAATCAGAATTAACAATGGCCCCAGGATACCGCACAACATGTGAACCTTGAACCATTGTCTGGGCCAAACTGCCGATGGCGCATACCGTTTTTTCAAGGGATAAACATACGAAAGTAAAATCACTGCTAATCCCAACCAACCGACTGCATGTCCTGGCCGACTATGTGCAAACGGCCAATGAGCAGGCAGGCTGAGAAGAATTTCCACTCCCCATGCCGCAATAGCCGAAACCAGTACCGTTATAGCAACCAGGAATGTTCGGCGATTCAAGGGCGTCATGATGGAAACTCATTTCGGAAACTCATGACAAGAATATACTTTCGCTCAAACCAGCTTAAAGTCCGATGTTGTGTACTGGCCCGCTTGACCTAGTGCCGCTTGGATCGCATCATCGGCGGTTTCCAAATAAATAAACTTCATGGCAGATTTTGCTGTTTCTGGCACATCACGCAAATCCTTCTGGTTACGCGCAGGTAAGAGTACTGTTTGCAATCCTGCTCTTTGTGCGGCAAGCACTTTTTCCTTGATGCCCCCAACCGGCAACACCAATCCGCGCAAACTGATCTCACCTGTCATCGCTACCTCATGATGTACAGGCCGGTCGGTAAACAAAGAGGCAAGTGCAACAAACATTGCCACACCTGCACTGGGACCATCCTTTGGAATGGCACCAGCCGGAACATGCAAATGCACATCGATCCCTTCAAACATTGAGGCTGGAATATTCAACTCATGCGCACGGGCTTTTACTAAAGTCAGTGCTGCCTGGGCACTTTCCTTCATGACATCACCCAATTGCCCTGTCAGAATCAATCGCCCACTCCCGCTCACCCTTGTAGCTTCAATAAACAGAATATCGCCCCCTACCGGCGTCCAGGCCAATCCAGTCGCCACGCCAGGCAAGCTGGTCCGCGAGGCTACCTCATGTTCATATTTGGCTGGCCCCAGAATGGTGTCCAGATCGGAGGCATGGATACGTACCTGAAGCTGGGCTTCTTCTGCAACACGCAAAGCAGTGTGACGCATAACGCGCCCAATCTCACGTTCAAGCTGGCGTACACCCGCTTCACGCGTATAGTTAGCAACGAGGCTATCCAGTGCCTCAACCGTCAATTCGCATTGATCTTCACGCAAACCATTGGCCTCGCGCTGTCGCTGCACTAAATAACGCTGCGCGATCTGAAGTTTTTCCTCGCGCGTGTAGCCGGGCAAATCGATGATCTCCATGCGGTCACGCACCGGAGGAGAAACTTGATCGATCACATTGGCAGTAGCAATAAAAATGACTCGGCTCAAATCAAAAGGGACACCGAGATAATTATCACGAAAAGTTGAATTTTGCTCTGGATCCAGGATCTCAAGCAGCGCTGCCGAGGGATCACCATGCGCACTGGCTGTCATTTTATCAATTTCGTCGAGCATCATTACACAGTTACGCGCACTCGCCTTACGGAGTCCTTGAACGATATTGCCCGGCATTGCACCCACATAAGTACGGCGGTGACCGCGCATTTCCGCTTCATCGTGTATACCTCCCAGCGATACGCGTACAAATGGCCGTTGCAGCGCGCGTGCAATACTCTGACCAAGTGAGGTTTTGCCAACGCCTGGCGGACCGACAAAACAGAGAATGGGCGCTCGACCTTGGGGTTTCAATTTCTGTACCGCTAGAAATTCGATGATTCGCTGTTTGACCCGTTCCAACCCAAAGTGATCGGCCTCCAAAATTTCTCGAGCAGCATTGAGATCGATCGGTGTATCTTCCGGTAGACGCCAAGGCAATTCAGTCATCCATTCCAGATAAGTGTGCAGCATCGAATACTCACTCGAGGCGCTGGGCATACGCCGCAGTCGCTGGAGCTCTTTGCGAACCTGCGCTTCAATCTCTTGTGGCATACCTGCTTTGGTAATGGCTTCATCTAGCTGGACAATTTCCTGATCATTGTCCCCATCCTCGCCTAGCTCTTTCTGGATTGCTTTCAATTGCTCACGCAACAAATATTTGCGTTCGCGATCTTCCATTTGCTCCTTGGTGCGCTCACTAATTTCTTTCGATAGTCGTAATACCTCTATCCGGTGCGACAAAATTTGCAGAACTTTTTGTAGCCGCTCCTCTAGATCGATCGTTTCCAGCAGCCCCTGTTTTTCGTTGACTTCTGTATCGAGCAGACTGGCTGTGATATCCGCGAGTTG
>CAYNXU010000262.1:0-2698 GCA_964401225.1 uncultured Nitrosomonas sp. | reverse complement strand
ATTTAACAGATGCCGATAGACCCTGAGAAAATGCATAATCTCCAGTCTATACTGGAGATTAGAAGCAGCACATTTTTTGTGCCGGTTTTGGTTTTGTACAGTAATGATTTTGCTGTAATTGAGCAAGCATTGCAGCAAAAAGTAGCACAGGCGCCAGATTTTTTTAGAAACTCACCCATCGTGTTTGATTTGCATGAATTGAACAATAATAATGAAGAAATAGATGTCGCAACATTGGTGGGGCTTATCCGTAAGATTGGTTTATTTCCAATAGGGATCCGCGGTGGTAGTGAGTTTCAAAATGAGCAAGCGAGCTCGATATTTATTCCGGTGGATGCTACTCGAAGTAGTCAAAGCATAGCACCCGAAACACCCAAAGTATCAGTATCCGTGCCAGAACCTCAAGCAATTGTAAAAGAAGTTGTCGTAAATAATGCGGCGACGCTGATTACCCAGCCGGTTCGTTCGGGTCAGCGTATTTATGTGTCTGGCGATTTGATTATATTAGCTCAAGTCAGTGCAGGCGCTGAAATTATGGCTGAAGGTAATATCCATGTATACAATACATTAAGAGGCAGAGCACTTGCGGGCGTGCAAGGAAATACGAATGCAAGAATATTCTGTTTTGATTTGCAAGCTGAACTTATTTCAATAGCCGGGGATTATAAAACGAGTGAGGATCTGAAAGAAACAATTCAAAAGAAACCAGTTCAAGTCTATTTGCAGAATCATGCTTTGATAATAAAAGAATTAATATAGGATATTTCAGCGAAGGAGAATCAATTGGCAAGGATTATTGTTGTAACGTCGGGCAAGGGGGGGGTTGGTAAGACGACCACAAGTGCTGCTATTGCCATGGGATTGGCTAAAAGAGGACATAAGACAGTTGTTATTGACTTTGATGTTGGTTTGCGCAATCTTGATCTCATCATGGGGTGTGAGCGGCGCGTCGTCTACGATTTTATAAATGTGATTAATGGAGAGGCCAATCTCAATCAAGCGTTGATACGCGATAAAAACTGTAATCAACTCTATATTTTGCCTGCTTCCCAAACGCGAGACAAAGACGCTTTAAGTTTGGAAGGGGTTGGGAAAGTGCTCGAGGAGCTCTCCAAAGATTTTAAATATATCGTGTGTGATTCGCCCGCTGGCATTGAAAAAGGAGCGCATTTGGCGATGTACTACGCTGATGACGCTTTTGTGGTAACCAATCCGGAAGTGTCTTCTGTTAGAGATTCTGATCGTATGCTTGGCATTATGGCTAGCAAGTCACGCAGAGCAGAATTGGGACTGGAGCCGATCAAGGAGTACCTGTTATTGACTCGCTATGATCCCAATCGAGTTGAATCAGGCGAGATGCTTAGCTTGGAAGATGTGCAGGAAATTCTATCTCTGCATTTATTGGGTATTATTCCAGAGTCGAAATCCGTCCTGAATGCTTCCAACTCAGGTCTGCCGGTAATTCTAGATGAGAAAAGTGATGCGGGGCAGGCTTATGCTGATGTGGTAGCACGTTATCTTGGGGAGAATAGGCCTCATCGTTTTATTCAGAGTAAAAAAGGGTTTCTTAGGAAGCTTTTTGGAGGAAAATAATGAGTCTGCTGGATTATTTCAGATCATCTAAATCTAAAACAGCTTCTGTTGCTAAGGAAAGACTGCAAATTCTCGTAGCACATGAACGTTATTATCGTAATAAACCTTCTTACCTTCCACAATTGCAAGAAGAGTTGCTAGCGGTCATCCGTAAATATGTCAAGGTGGACCAAGACGCTATCTCCGTTAAATTTGAACAGGATGACAATCAAGAAACGCTTGAATTGAATATTGTGCTGCCCGATGCTCAGAGCGGGAAAAATACCATGGAGGTGTCTAAAAGCAGTCTTTGATTGGTCATAACTTTGCGATTAAGAGATGATGTACATATTAATGCAACTATAAAGCGATGGCAGTTAATTGAGCGCTCGGCTGCTTTGTAAGTAACTAAGGGGTAGGGTGACTCCGTTGGTAGATAGTGCTGGGAATCATAGGCTCGTTGTTCTGTGGAAGCTCTTGCTTTGTATGCTTCCAATGTTTACGGGTTGCGCAATATTTGAAAGCCGGGATGTCGCTATTACAACGATTGTTACCCAACCTGGTGAGGGGGCAATCAATGAGACCGTTGCAGATTTTGGTCTGATTGGCAGAGTCCTTGTTAGAGCGGATAGGCGTGGATTCTCGGGGGGCGTGCATTGGCATCATAGCGATAGCAGTGACGAAATTCTGCTTTTCTCACCATTAGGGCAGACAGTTGCCCAGATTGATCGCAATACAGAAGGGGTTCGCCTTATTACCTCAGAACAAAAAGTGTATTATGCGAGTAGTGTAGAAAAACTAACTGAAGAGGTGTTGGGCTGGCGCTTGCCGCTTTCCGGATTGAAATTTTGGGTAGTGGGCACACATTATCCATTCACAATGTCTGAAAAAGATCTCGACATGAGTGGGCGTACGGTGGCAATCAGACAAGATGGCTGGAAAATTACTTATTTAGATTATTTTTCGCAGCATGCAACAACTTATAATTATTTACTAAATTTGCCAAGAGTGTTGGAATTGAGTCGTGTAGATTTGAAATTGAAATTGGTGATCGACAACTGGAAACTCAAAGACTGAGAGTATTTAATTTTTAGGGCACCTCTAAAAATTCAGAGTTTTAAACAAG
>CAYNXU010000261.1:0-2701 GCA_964401225.1 uncultured Nitrosomonas sp. | reverse complement strand
TGTCCAGGGTGCGCAGCTTTGCGTAATAAGGGTAGGGATTGTGAAAAAAGTCAGGGTGATTTAGATCGTTGCTTGTGAACATTCTGGTTTTTAGGATAAAAATCCCTTGAGCGTTACCTTAAACAGACCATCATTATCATCCGTAACTTGAAAGTCCGCCACACAATAGAGATGTCCAGCGCGCTGACGCATCGTATGCACCCGCATCTCGACTAAAATAGCATCGGGATTGCGGATGGCACGCAGACAGCGGGCAGTACTTTCCACCATCCATCCTTCTCGCACTTTTACCCGCAATCCCGCCCACGCATGAGCGTAGATGATCATCAACTGGGATAAGAATTCCAAAGTGGAAAATATCGTCAGATGGAATCCGTGCGCATCAGTCTTGGAAACATAAGTTGAGCGCATGGAAACTTTTGCGAGCAGGACGTCAGCGTTAATCTGGATGTTGTCTATCTGCCAAGATTCCTGCTTTCTTCCCTCGTTCAAATAATGTGAGGATAGCTTTTCGATATCGCAAGGGCCTAGCCTCAAATGAAAATCATCTTTCATAAATTCGCGCTTCCAAGAATAGTTTGCAATCCTTCGCTAATCTGTTGTGTATCCATAGGTTGGGCGTTCATATCTGCAAAACACTTCCTGGCATTTGCATCGTCAGGAGGGTTCCGAAGTACCCAAACTTTCTTGCTTAAGGGTGCAAGCATTCGGGCGAGTGCCTCCCATTGCCGCCAAGCCAGATCGTCTTTCGCTTTCTCATGCAAGGGGGCGGCCAAAACAAGTACATCCAGGCAGTCTACAGGCGCGCCAGTACTGAGCATTTCAGCGTCATTGCACACGGCCAGCACGGCTTGTGTCAAAGGATCAGCCAGTAAACTCTGCACTCCTTGTAAAGTCGAGTGAGCGCTTGCAACATGTTGCCCGGAAAGTTCGATGCTTCGTTGTAAAACAGCGCCCAGGTTGACTCTTTCCTTTTTTAAAGTGCCATAACAATTAATAAACCAAGCGGTTCTTAATACATCGCCTAGAATCATGACTAGCGGTATGCGGCCATTCCCATCCACCAGTTGTTTTAACAGCAGTGCAGGTAAATTGGGCGATAACTGGGGTTGTGCATTTACTTCACAAATTACTGCGCCAGTTTCTAGCCAGGAATGTCGTATATCTGGAATCAACAGATCAATTCCTGCCAAATCAAGGCGCAGGGCACGTGCAGCACGGATCGCCAAGACCAAATTATCAGGATGAGCATCTTCAAGGACAGGAACAGGTACGCCGCCCACTGCGACATTTGCGGCCCGTCGCAAACGCACGAATTGCCCTGCCTTGGGTACCGAAGTTAGCGTTAAGCCTTGCTCTGTGAGTAAGTCAAGAGCCTCGTCATCCATTGCTATGCGCTTAAGTAGATTGCCCCCTTCCTCGCCACGAAGTGGATCTTCATTAAGTTCCCGAAGTAATTGCGTTATATCTTTTGTGCCGTCACCTGTAATACCGCCCGGAATTCGGTGAACGGCCCAGAACACCTTGCCCTGATGCACTTGAAGCCGGTAATCGTTACCCTCAAAATGCTTCTCTACCAGGACGGAAGGTGAATGTGCCCGCGCCATGATAAAAGCCTTGCGTACCGCGTTTTCGTCCTTGAGCCCAGCAGAAACACCCAGTCCTCCATCTTTATCTGCGGGCTTGATCACTACGGGATATCCCAATTCTTTTGCAATCATTACAGCATGATCGGCATCGTTAGACAGGGAATGGTCAGGAACTGGAATACCCGCGCGACGCAGTACTGCTGCGGATGCAACCTTATCTCTTGCCAGTCTTGTGGAAATGTTTGGGGTTGCATCCGTGAAAGAGCTGTCTAACCAGCGGCTTTTTGCGCCCCAACCGAATTGATAGGTATTACGCGTCACTTGCTGCCAGGGAATATTGGCCTCATCAGCGGCGCGTAAAAAGTTAGCGGTATTAAAGCCTTGTGGACTATATCGCCTGACCAACATGTTCAGATCAGCTAAACTGGTGATAGCCGTCTTTGTCGGTAAATCATGCAGTATTAGGTTGATCACCTGAATAATCCAAGACAATACCGCATGGATTGCAGAGTGATCTTGCCCAAGACTGGGCAGGGCGAGTAAAAAAAACCATGAAGAAGTTGATGTTTGGTGCCTGGCTAGTACTTGTAGTTTGGAAAAGCGTGGAATACCTGCGTTATCCAAAATGGCGCAGGTGCTCTTAATTAGGCATTGAATCAATAGATGATCATTGATGTTGTTCGCAGCAGATGTCTGTATGTAAGCAGGTAAAACATCTGATAAGGCGTGATCGAGCTTATCTAACGCCTGAGGATTGATTGAGTTTTGATGTATTACCAACTCGGATATTACCGATGTTTGCCGAAAACCGGGCAAATATCCCGGCAATTGATAAGTCTTATGCAGCTTAATGATTTGGGGTGGTTGCTGTAACAAGGTTGATGTAAGCGGTTTCAAGTGTCGTGCTCTCAAGTCTTAAGACTGTGATCAAGTGGCTCGTTTTTATTCCAGGGCATTTTTTAACGCGCATATATCCCGGGTGATCGGCTGCAACGCGTTGTCAACCAAACGATAAATCGTTTTTTCAGTGACGACATAATCCATTGCAATATCGTGCTCATGCGGGTAAGTAGTCGGCAGGTGAAGCAGTTCGAAGGCGATGCCGATGGTCA
>CAYNXU010000260.1:0-2702 GCA_964401225.1 uncultured Nitrosomonas sp. | reverse complement strand
TTAGTGCTGCATTACTTTACCTGAGTTGGATCTTTCTCCAGATTATTTACTGGAATACATATAATCCACATACCAGCGCTTTTATACAGCATCGGTTGGAAATTTTAAGACAGCATCATCCCGGCGCTACGATACGCCATCAATGGGTGGCTTATGAAAATATTTCCCCTCATCTAAAACGAGCAATTATCGCCTCGGAAGACAGTCAATTCATGAAACATAATGGTTTCGATTTTCAATCGATCCAGCATGCGCTCGATAAAAATATCAAACAAGGCAAATGGGTAGTCGGTGGATCAACTATCAGTCAACAACTCGCCAAAAACCTATTTCTGTCGGATAAAAAAACCCTGTGGCGTAAATTTGAAGAGGCGCTGATCACGATTATGCTGGAAAAAACGATGCCCAAGCGCCGTATCCTGGAAATTTACTTGAATATGATCGAATGGGGTCATGATGTGTTTGGTGCTGAAGCCGCTGCTCTTCATTACTTCGGAGTGCCTGCCTCAGCGTTAACTGCCAAACAGGCTGCCTATCTCGCATCAATGGTTACCAATCCACGCTATTATGAGCGCAATCGTCAGACACAGAAACTACTCAAGAAAAGCAACATCATCCTCAGTCGCATGCCTTTAGCACATATTCCATGATATGATTTTCTCTCGGGATTAGTTTTTTTAGTCGTTGTCATTAAAATCAACCTGCTCCCGTTAACTGGTTAAATGAGCCAGACTGGATTAATATCTACCCCCTTCTAGAAGCAAAGCTTGTTTTTTTACTTTAGCTTCACATTCAATAAATCCGTAAAGATTGACTCCTATTCCTGTGATATAACAAAAAAGGCATTATTTGAGTTTCTTGTCTTTTGATTATCAGGAATCGATTTTTTATTTATTTGATGTGACCACCCTTCTTCTATTGGAAGATTTACCATGACTGAAGATAACAATCATGAGAATGAAGACCTACAAAGCAAACTAGAGCGGATAATTTATTTATTACGCAAGTATAAGCTTGTAGAAGGGCTGGTGCGCCTGCAAGATGACCCCCGCCAAGAGCTCGTCGAGTCCGTCATTCAAAAACAAAATCTGGCAAGCCTCCAGAATGTGCTAGATAAGCTTCATCCAGCCGATACCGCACACATCCTGGAAGCACTCCCTTTGGAAGATCGCCTCTTCGTATGGAGTCTGGTCAAAACCGAAAATGATGGCGAGGTACTACTCGAAGTTTCCGATGCCGTCCGCGAGACTCTCATTGCAGACATGGGCAGCAGCGAGCTAGTAGCAGCAGCTGAACAACTTGATGCAGACGAAATCGCTGATCTTGCCCCCGATTTACCTATAGAAGTCATTGAAGATGTCTTTCGATCGTTGCCTCTAGGAGAGCGAGAGCAACTACGCGCGGCCATGTCCTACCCGGAAGATTCCGTTGGTGCACTCATGGATTTTGACGTCATTACAATTCGTGAAGATGTCAGATTGGAGGTTGTGTTACGTTATCTCCGTCGCCTGGGTGAACTACCCGATCATACCGATCAATTGTTTGTCGTTGATCGTAATGAATATCTCAAAGGCGTCTTGCTATTGAATCGGCTATTGGTCACCGATCCTGATGTCATGGTGAGCGAGGCGATGACCAAAGAAATCGTCAAATTTCACCCCCATGACAAAGCACAGCAAGCGACACAGGCCTTTGAACGCTACGATCTCGTTTCAGCCTCAGTCCTGGATGTCGATGGCAAATTATTGGGAAGGGTTACCGTTAATTCCGTAATAGACTTCATTCGTGAGAAAGCTGAAAATGAAGCCCTCAGTCAAGCAGGGCTGAGTGAAGAGGAGGATTTGTTTGCTCCGATCTGGAAAAGTGTTAAAAACCGCTGGGCATGGCTTGCCATCAATTTGGTCACGGCTTTCATCGCCTCGCGCGTCATCGGCTTGTTCGAAGATTCCATTGAGAAGCTGGTCGCACTCGCCGCGCTCATGCCTATCGTCGCCGGGGTTGGTGGAAATTCGGGCAATCAAACCATTACCATGATTGTCCGCGCCATTGCCTTGGGTCAAGTGAGTCACGACAGCACGCTTAAACTCATTGGTAAAGAAATTGGCGTCAGCTTGGTAAATGGGCTGGTATGGGGGAGCATCGTTGGGCTGTTCACCTTCATCATTTACCAGAACATTCCGCTTGGCCTGGTCATGGCGTTAGCCATGGTGCTAAATCTTCTATTGGCCGCACTAGTCGGGGTGCTTATTCCTTTGACTCGAAAAAAATTGGGCCGTGATCCTGCTATTGGCTCTAGCGTCATGATTACTGCCGTAACCGATAGTGGTGGTTTTTTTATTTTTCTTGGGCTGGCTACACTTTTTTTATTATGAGCTTACAAAGAAATAGCCATTCCACTCCAATCTCAGGTTAGCGAAATTATTTCCCAAATTCTTTAGTGGCGGATCTTCCAGGAATGACTAGCAAATAACATTTGTATGCAAGATGAGGCAACAGCAAGCGAAGTGGCATTCTTATCCAATGGCTACGCAGATACAAGAGGAAACGCGCTAATCGAGCATATTTCGAAGGTTTATCTGGATGCAGCGGAAATAGCGCAGGAGGCACCAGAACATGCATAAACCAGCGCGAAAAGATGAAAGGCTTCTCGTTTAATTGATCCTCAGTATTTACCGGAACGGGTGTTTGAAAGATTAAACGAG
>CAYNXU010000259.1:0-2717 GCA_964401225.1 uncultured Nitrosomonas sp. | reverse complement strand
CGCCCCAAGGTCATCAACCTGCAGATCTCTTCATCTTCCTTAGCTGTTTCCCGGTAGGCCATCTGCTCGGCTTCAATAAATTCTCGCTCAAACAAGGCAATCTCTTCAGGGTAGTAAAACTCTATTACATTGGTGCAAGTTTCCACTCCCGTGGGCAATATCGTGCTAATGATAAGCGTATGAGGATACCACTCAAGCATCACATTAGGATAATAAAGCAACCAAATAGCGCCATAGGGCGGCTTCTGGTCATTATTGTACTGCAATACCTGTTTGTGCCATTGGTCATATACAGGTGTACCAGCTCGCTCAAATGCAGGATTAACGCCCACCACTTGAACGCTATACCGATCTCCAAACTCCCAGTCGAGTTTGTTGGTATCCACAAAATGTCCGAGTCCAGGGTGGAATGGATCCACATGGTAGTCTTCCAGATAAACTTCGATAAATGTTTTCCAGTTACATGTGTAATGATCAATTTGAACGCGATCAAGCACATGACCAGAGAAATCAAAATCCTTAAGTACTCCTAGATTCGCCATATCACCCGCAACATTCCGTTCGCTGGCAAATAACAACCCATTCCAATTCTGCAAAGGAGTCTTACCTAAATCGAGACAAGGGTTTTGGCTAAAATGGGGCGCCCCCAGTAGCTTACCATCCATGGCATATGTCCAACGATGTATAGGACAAACGATATTTCTGGCATTTCCATGACCTTGCAACAAAAGTGCTTGACGATGCCGACATACATTAGACAACAACTCAACGCCATTTTCATTACGGACCAATACCTTGCCATCATTCATCCACTCTATGACATAGTAATCCCCGATATTGGGCACCATCAATTCATGTCCGATGTAACCAGGACCATGATTAAACAATCGTTGTTTCTCTAATTCAAATACTTGCGGGTTCAGATACCAATCAACAGGAAGTTGCCGGGGATTTTCTGTCAATGCTTGCGCTAGACTAGACATATGAAATCATTAATTAAAGTGATGTTAAAGCGGTTTCCAAGTTTGATTGACATATCAAATATTCAGAAATTCAAAAAAATCAGTAAAACAGAAAATTGCGTCTATACTCTATACTTATTACTTATAAAGCGAGCCTATAAAATAGAAAATAGGAGATTTCGCGATGAGGATTGTATATGGTCGCATACCACCAAGTTTAAAATCTATATTATCCTCTTATTTCATAAGTTTACAATCTTGGCGTTGTGCGTAAATCGCATGAATTAATTAAATATAAATTGGAAGAGCTAACTCAATGAAATTGAATCAACAACTGAGCAAAAAAACATGGGCATATCTATCGAGTTTACTCATCATCAGCCTCGCCTCTTGTAGCGATCATCAGGAAACTAAAATTAGCAGAGCTCCTCTCAAGGGACCCACTACTGGTACACTGATGGACGCTGCGCCAGTAGCAGGTGTATCTTATACCACATCCTCCGGCACAACCGGCATTACGGATGCACAAGGCGTATATCATTACAATCACGGCGATAATGTCAAGTTCCAACTCGGCGGATTGATCATCGGGGAAATCAAGGGGGCAACCATTGTAACGCCGATAGAGTTAGCCGCGGGGAATGACAATAAATTACTGAATCTGCCCATTCTGCTGCAATCCCTTGATTCAGACAACGATCTTTCAAACGGGATATCGATTCCCGCAGAAGCAGCTGCAGCAATCAAATCTTCCCTTAATATCGAGAGCAGTCCAACCGATTTTGCTAATTCCACAGCACTCAAAGCGGCACGCGAGGCTGCAGGCATACCTGGCGACATCAAGTCACCAGAAGAAGCCAGCGCAAACTTTCTCGCTCAGGGTATCAGCCTTCTCAGCAGTCATGTCTGGGTGAAATACGATGATAGAGGCGCAAGTATCATCCGTATTTCAGCGGATGGCAGTGGTGAGTATCTGCAAGGCGAGGCGACAGCCGATGACTCATGTGATGAAAACCGAGTATGCGGTGGCAGCACCATCATTAAAGCCGGCGTGGAATACGGCATTGCAAGCGCATCTGAATTTGATGCCAGGGGATTCAATCTTAACACCTCGCCTTCTATTGATACCAATCTTAGAGCCGGGTTGTCTCACCCTCGCCCCACCTGGCGCATCCATACAGATGGTCACGAGCTGATCATCTCTGACATCGTCGTTGCTCAAAGAGCAAGAGAACAAAGCAGCCTCTTTGGTGAACTATTTCATATCGCTCGTCCGCTTGAACTCAGCTCCGATGACGAACCCATTCTTACCGAAATCAAGGAAAAGCGATATGCCAGAATAGAGAATGACCCCTCCGGTATCGTTGGCGCCTGGGCGCTGGATAATGATGCAATTAATACCAAATTAGTCCTGTTCTTCCCCAATAATAGTTTTATGTTGGTGGACCCTACAGGAGAAACTTTCCAATCTGAGCCAATAGATTGTGGAAACCCAGGCATTGAATTTGCCTCATATGCCTACGACACCACTTCCAAGCTACTGAACACCCGGGGCTTTATTTATGACACCAATGGCTGCGTTGGTTTTTCAGGCAGATCAGATAATCCGATTTCATTCGATATCAGCTCAAATGGTCAATCCGCGGTCTTGACGAGGCAAGGCGAAGCGCCTGTCACGCTCTATCGGATTTCAAAATAACCAAGCAATGTGTCAACATTTAGCGAGAGCAAGAAAATGCTCTCGCTAGGAGACTG
>CAYNXU010000258.1:0-2720 GCA_964401225.1 uncultured Nitrosomonas sp. | reverse complement strand
ATAGCGTAATTGCTTACACTACAACCGCCTCAAATTAAATTTGCCATAAAAACCAGAAGTTGCGATGATTGAAAGCAATGACTTTTATAAGTAAGGATAGATTGTGATAAGTAAATGGATCATCTTGATTATTGTTGTATTTATAATTTATTGGGGCCTCAAAAATCTCCAGCGCGCAAGAAAGCAACCTACCCAACCCGATAATGTCATTGAGGATATGGTGCGCTGCGCGCATTGTGGTCTGCATATCCCGAGAAGCGAAAGCATCGCTGCGGATGATAAATATTTTTGCAGCGCCGATCATCGGCAATTACATGCAAAATCTACCTCATAATTCACTCTCTTCCACTCTGCTTGCTTACCCTACTTTGTTATCAAACAAGCAGGTAGCTTATTAAGACAATTTACGGTTGACCCATAACGCGGCCGTAAACAGCAGCATGGCTCCTGCCTGATGGGTTGCGGCCAACGGCAAGGGCACGACCAATAACAAGGTGGCGATTCCCAAACTGATTTGTATCGCTAGCATGAGCAAAAGCAGATGGCACGCCCATTGTTGTGAACCGGTAAGGGAGTGTTTCCTTGCTTTTAGCCAGAAGATCGGCACAAGAAATGCCAGCAACCAGGCGATCAGCCGATGATTAAACTGAACGGTTGTCATGTTTTCGAAAAGGTTACGATACCAGGGCTCCAGCACGAATAAGTCAGGTGGGAATACGTGACCGCTCATCAAAGGGAAGGTATTGTGCGCTAACCCTGCATGAATGCCCGCGACAAACCCGCCAGATAACACCATGATGAAAATAAGGGTGCTAATCGCAAAGGAAAAGCGACGTAGACCCTGTAAACCGGTTCTGTCTTGCTGTTGTACATTTTTGGAGGACAATAATCCAGTCGCTACCCAGAACATGGCGGCAAAAATCACAAAGGCGAGCCCCAAATGAGCGGTTAGCCGATATTGGCTGACATAGATATTGTTCACCAGACCACTCATGACCATGTACCAGCCCATCAGGCCTTGTAGTCCACCCAGGACAAAAATGCCCAGTAATTTAAGTCCCAATGCGCGATCTACTTGTTTGCGGATAACAAAATAGACAAAAGGTACAAAATAGACCAATCCTATGGCACGTCCCAATAGCCGATGAAAATACTCCCACCAGAAAATGCCCTTGAATTCATCCAAGGTCATTCCCTTGTTCACTTCCTGGTATTGGGGTATCTGACGATATTTTTCTAAAAGCACTTCCCAGTCTTCCTGGGTGAGAGGGGGAATCGTCCCGATGAGTGGCTGCCATTCAACAATGGATAAACCAGAACCCGTCAGGCGTGTCACGCCGCCAACGATTACCATGGCAAATACGAGTGCACAACAAACAAATAACCAAATCGCGATGGGTTTTTGCATAATGATCAAATCAAATTAATTTTAGTGGATGATGGATAAAGCGGTTGGTATCAACGGGCACGTAGCAATCGTTGCTTGTCTCGTTCCCACTCTTTACGTTTTTCGGTCTCCCGTTTATCGTATTGTTTTTTACCTTTAGCAAGACCTATTTCAAGTTTGATTCTTCCTGCTTTATAATGCATGTCAAGAGGAACAAGCGTATATCCGGCGCGTTCAACTTTGCCGATCAACCGTTTAATCTCTTCTGCATGCAGTAATAATTTCCGAGTACGTAATGGATCAGGATTAATGTGCGTGGATGCAGTAGGCAAAGGACTTACATGACAACCGATAAGATATAATTCACTTTTGCGAATGATAACATAGGCTTCTTTTAATTGAATTCGTCCGGCGCGAATCGCCTTGACTTCCCAACCTTCCAGAACAATACCTGTTTCGTATTTCTCCTCGATAAAATAATCGTGAAATGCTTTTTTATTTTGAGCGATACTCATCTGGGAATAATATGACAGGAATTAACGTAAATAACTTTAAACAATATCTTTTAGTTTATCAGCTTTCCAACTACATTAAGCTCAGTTGAAAACAAAGGGTTAATAATCTTATGGCAGAAATAGAAAAATCAGTACTGGTTGGTTACTCAGCCGGTCAAATGTTCAGATTAGTTGATACCGTTGAAAATTATCCAGACTTTCTGCCTTGGTGTAGTGGCGCATCGGTTAAACTGCAAGGCGAGCACATTGCACATGCTACGGTCCATATCAATTATCATCATATCAAGCATAGCTTTACCACGGAAAACAAACGCTACCCACCTGAATTGATCGAAATGAATTTATTGGATGGCCCCTTCGAGCATCTGGATGGTCACTGGCGTTTTATCCCCTTATCAGAAAATGCTTGCAAGATAGAATTCCGGCTACATTATACGTTCTCTCACAAGCTGCTGGAGAAACTTGTGGGTCCGGTATTTTATGTCATCGCCAACAGTTTTGTAGAGGCCTTTGTGGAGCGTGCTGAACAAATATATGGCACACACGGTTGAATCTATCGAAATAGAAGTCGCTTATGCACTTCCGCAACACCAGTTTCTTAAGCGGTTTTGTGTGCCTGCTGGAACCACCATCGAGCAGGCCATCACATTGTCGGGAATCTGCGATATCTTTACTGAAATCGATTTAACTGCACAAAAATTCGGCATTTTCAGCAAGCTGACCAAACCAGGGACTATTTTACAAGAGGGTGACCGTGTTGAAATCTACCGCCCTCTTACGCTTGATCCCAAAGAAAAAAGAAGACAGCGCTTAGCTGA
>CAYNXU010000257.1:0-2731 GCA_964401225.1 uncultured Nitrosomonas sp. | reverse complement strand
TTTCATCCAGCAGTTGGATAGCGCGTGCCACCAGGCCGCTATCGAACAGTGATTGTTCCGAAAACCAAGTGTCGAACTCCACTCCAAATTCCATTAAATCGTTGCGGCAATCGCCTAATTGTTCAGTTAGTACAAAATTATGTATATAGGCGTAATCTTCTGCCAATGTTTCTTTTGCGATAGCGATCAATTGATCCAAGCGTTCATCAGCCTCAAGTCTGGTTTCGAATTGGGCGAGCTCCTGCAACATTAAATTGGACTGGTGGACATAGCGATTACCATGCGCGCTATGTATCAGTTTGGCCATGTCGGTTACATATTTTCCCTGATAAGCATTTTCTGGAAAAGGGAAAGTATGACCGCATTCTTCAAGGTAGCGTAACCAGGTTGAAAGCGCGAGGATGTCCATTTGCCGGCCTGCATCATTAACGTAATATTCTCGCGTTACCGAATACCCGTTAGTGGCCATGATATTTGCCAAACTAGCGCCATAGGCGGCTCCCCGCCCGTGTCCAACGTGGAGTGGCCCCGTGGGATTGGCAGATACAAATTCAATTTGAATTTTCTCGCCGTTTCCTCGATTATTGTGGCCGAATTGATCACTCAACTGCAGCACATTAGATAAAAATTGCTGCTTTGCTGCAACTTTTAGGAAAAGATTAATAAAACCGTTGCCGGCGACTTCAGCTTTCTCAAGATAAGGCGAATCAGGTAATGCATCAATAAGTATCGTTGCGATTTCACGAGGGTTTTTGTGTAAATGTCTCGCTAACTGCATTGCAATATTGCTTGAGTAATCACCATGACTCGTTTGCTTCGGGCGCGCTAATTCGATACCCATTTCATGATCTGAGGAAAGAATTTTTTTAGCGGCCAGGAGCAGTAATTGAGTAAGATGCGATTTAAAATTGCATTGAGTTGATACTGTCATGATGAGAAAATCAATTTAATAAGACGTTATTATAACGAGGATGCGCTGTGCTCAGTTCACAGTTTTAATGATTTGTACTGAATAGCCGTGTATGAGTTGATTTGTGTGCCATGTGTTTTCTGGGCTTCAGTGCTCGCTAGCCGGTATATAATGTGATACGTTACAAATTTGCATAGGAAAATAGGGATTGTAATCATGAATGATTCAATGGTTGATCAAGAAAAGGCAATGCAAGATGAATGTATTCAGCATGCAAAAGAGAGGCTGAAGGAACAGTTGCGGAATATCAAGAATAAAAAGTATGATTTTGCGCCTCAATTCAAAGAGATGACAGTCCAGCTTTATCTGATAGGGATAATGTGGCGCTTCTTTGAAGCGCATGATGTGGCTACTGAGGTCGCGCGTGAAAAAGCATTTTCAACGCTCTGTACGATGATGATTAAAGATGGGATCAGGCCTAAAAATGCGCATAAACAGGTAGATACCATTAAAAAAATGGCAAAGCTGGAAGATGGGGATGATGCTTTGGCCATAGCGATTGGCCATGAATCAGAACCGGGGGATGAAAGCCTGGCCGAGATTTTTGATCATCATATCGATGAAATTCGGGTTTCGGGCGCGCTCTGGCGGCATTATGACCTAGGGAAAAAAATCATATTATTTGGTGGCTTATTGATGGGTATGGCTGGCGTATGGTTTGTCACAATTTTTATGCCGGAAAGTAGCGATATTTTCATTCTGGCTTTTGGCTTGCTGACAGCTTTCCTTTTTGTGATGACGGTGTCTCTGATTGGGTTGATGATTTACCGTATAAGATTCAGAAAAAAACTAAACGAACAAAGGTAAGGCAGTTTAATAGCTAAAAAAATGGTTAGTTTCTGCAGAGCTGTCCTTGATTTTTCTAGAAGTAAGATCGTGTGTTATTCAAGCATCGATTCAATTAAGGGTGTCTCTAAAAATTCAAAGTTTTATACAAAACGAGGCACGAGAAAAAATGTTGACGCAGCATATGATTGATATGTAAGGAAACATTTTTTGCGAGAAACAAAGTGTTGTGACGAAACGGGGTAAGCAGGCAATCCGTGAAGCGGATGCTCGCAAATTTGGATTTTTAGCGTAATAATCGGTCTTCGACCGCAAGGCGTTTGGAAGAAACATATTAATGCCATCGGAATATAATATTTTTATATTATATATAATCAATTACTTATATTTGTTTCTTGAAAGATGCCCTTAAATCTCTAACTGTGATTCTTGCGACAACCATTGTTGCGACCTGAGAAAATATCATTCATTAAGCAGAGTATTCAATCTAAGCTATTCTAATAAAGTAATGAGTGCTGACATCATTGATGGCAAAGCAATTGCAAGCAAAATTCGCGCAGAATTAAAAGTACGCGCGCAAAATCTTGCTGTGCAGGGGATGCAACCGGGTTTGGCGGTTATTCTGGTGGGTGACGACCCGGCATCCTGTATTTATGTACGTAATAAAGCCAAAGCGTGCAAAGAGTCAGGTATCCACTCTGAAGTGTTTACTTTTCCGGGAGAAACGCCTCAAGAGACAGTGCTTCAGCATATCCAGGCGTTAAACGTCAATCCTGAAATTCATGGAATACTTGTGCAATTACCGCTGCCCCCGCACTTTGAAAGCCAGCGAATCATCGCGGCCATCTCAGTTGAGAAAGACGTGGATGGATTTCATCCGTGTAACGTCGGCGCGCTTGCTACAGGTAATGCGTTATTTCTCCCTTGCACACCTTATGGCATCATGATGATGCTAAAAGAGCGAGATGTGGTGAT
>CAYNXU010000256.1:0-2736 GCA_964401225.1 uncultured Nitrosomonas sp. | reverse complement strand
AAGCTGCTGTTACATTGGGCGCGAGTGGCTGGCAAACGTTCTGGCGGGTCACTCTCCCCAATACCAAATGGGGTCTGCTCTACGGCATCATTCTTTGCAATGCGCGCGCAATGGGTGAATTCGGCGCTGTTTCAGTGGTATCCGGTCATATTCGTGGCAGCACCAATACGTTACCGCTACACGTCGAAATTCTCTATAACGAGTATAACCATGCGGCTGCCTTCGCCGTGGCATCGCTGCTGGCGTTGCTCGCACTCATTACGCTTGCCATCAAAACATTCGTAGAGTCAAAAGTGAATCAACAGAAGCATCACACAGCACATAAGGAAAATAATCATGAGCATTGAAATACGTCAACTCTCCAAGCAATTTGGCGCATTTACCGCGTTACGCGACATCAACCTGAAAATCCAGTCAGGCGAGCTACTTGCCTTGTTGGGACCTTCCGGATCGGGCAAAACCACCTTGCTGCGCGTCATTGCCGGACTGGAAACAGCCGATGCCGGCCAAGTGCTGTTCAATGAAGAAGATGCCACCAGCCAGCATGTTCGCGAACGGCAAGTGGGCTTTGTATTTCAGCATTATGCTCTGTTCCGCAATATGACCATATTTGAAAATGTCGCATTTGGCCTACGCGTCCGTCCTAAACATAGCCGCTTGAAGGATCAGGAAATCCGTGAGCGCGTCACTAATCTACTTAAACTTGTACAACTCGATTGGTTGGCAGACCGCTACCCTCACCAGCTTTCCGGCGGCCAGCGTCAGCGTATTGCCCTAGCGCGCGCTTTAGCGGTCGAGCCAAAAGTACTGCTGCTGGATGAGCCATTTGGCGCGCTCGATGCCAAGGTGCGCAAGGAATTACGCACCTGGCTGCGAAGATTACATGATGAAATGCATATCACCAGCGTTTTTGTCACGCATGATCAAGAAGAGGCGCTGGAAGTATCCGATCGGGTTGTGGTCATGAATGAAGGACGGATAGAGCAAATCGGCACGCCCGATGAAGTCTATGAGCGTCCAGCCAATCCATTTGTGTATGAATTTCTGGGACACGTCAACCTGTTCCATGGTCGAATCCATCAAGGCCGTGCTTTGTTAGGCGATCTTGAAATTGATGCCCCCGAGTATTCCTGGGCTGAAGATCTCACCGCAGTTGCTTATGTACGGCCGCACGATATCGAGATCGAGCGAACTTCAAATGGCGAATCAACCTTGTCCGCACGTGTCAGTCATGTGCTTTCCGTTGGCCCCGTCGTCAGGCTGGAGCTCGTCAGGGAAGATCATCAGGAAAGAAATCTTATCCAGGTTGAGATTAGCAAGGAACGTTTTCGTGAATTACAGCTAACAAAGGGCGATCAGGTGTTTATTAAGCCGCGCCGCCTGGATTTGTTCCCAAGTCATACCCATACCGGTTCTATACATTAATAACCATAACTAGTAAAAAAAAAATGGGTTCTCCTGATTCAAAAACTTTCTACCCAAAGATCAGCATTATTGTTGCTGAACTGCGTACCTTACGCCAAGCATCATTGGAACATCGGCAACGACTCAATAATCCACCTAAATTGCCCTCACGTAAAACACTGGCAAGCATTATTGAACGATTAAGCGCAGCTTTATTCCCTAATCGTCTAGGTTTGCCCAACTTGACCGATGAAGGAATAGATTATTTCGTTGGGCATACGTTGGACATGACACTACGTGATCTGTCGATAGAAATACAACGCGAGCTTCACTTTTCTTCAGGATTAGAAGCCATTAGTGATTCGGTTCGTGACCAAACCGCAACAATAACACATGCTTTTGCCAAACAATTACCCAAGATACGTAGTGTGCTGGAAACCGATATTCGTGCGGCCTATTATGGTGACCCGGCCGCACGCAACATAGACGAGGTGCTGGTGTGTTACCCCGGCATTACTGCCATTACTCATTATCGCCTTGCACACGAATTACATCAGTTGGGAGTGCCACTGATTGCACGCATGATTTCAGAAATTGCACACTCACTAACCGGAATTGAAATACATCCTGGCGCGGAAATCTCAGATAGTTTTTTTATCGATCATGGTACAGGCGTTGTCATTGGAGAAACAGCGATCATTGGTCGTAATGTGCGCCTGTATCAAGCGGTAACTTTGGGTGCAAAAAGCTTTCCAGTTGATGAGCACGGCGCATTGGTGAAAGGAAATATGCGTCACCCTATCGTGGAGGATGATGTCGTTGTTTATGCAGGCGCAACCCTTCTCGGGCGAATCACGATTGGTCGTGGCTCAACTATAGGGGGCAATGTCTGGTTGACACATAGCATCCCCCCAGACAGCCACATTACACAGGCGCAAATGCGTCATGAAAAAAGCAGTGCATAAAGCACATCCATATATTTTTTTCATATATAGATATATTTATTAATTATTTAGAATGTTTTTCATGTCCTCAGGGCATATCTATGACTCATTTCTTACAGGAGAATTAAAATGACTGATATTCATCAAGCACACACCGCATTGGGAGATGTAGCCGCTCGGACACTTGCCAATGCAACGAAAACCATCCCAATGATGGGCACCATCACGCCACGATGGCTGACTCATCTATTGCACTGGGTGCCTGTCGAGGCAGGCATTTATCGCGTCAATAAGGTAAAAGATCCCGAGCGAGTCACAGTAGACTGCTCTGCCAAGGATGAGCGTGAACTCCCGGCTACGTATGTTGATTATGAAGAATGGGGACGGG
>CAYNXU010000255.1:0-2740 GCA_964401225.1 uncultured Nitrosomonas sp. | reverse complement strand
TCCCGATCATCCCCATAAGCAATGATTTTACCAATCATGGAATCATAATAGGGAGGTACCATATAGTTATGGTAAATGTGAGAATCCACCCGGATGCCGGGGCCGCCTGGCGCATGATACTGGGTAATGCGACCAGCGGAAGGCGTCAACTTGTAGGGATCTTCTGCATTGATACGGCATTCAATGGCATGTCCTTTTATCACGATATCCTTTTGCCGCAAGGTAAGCCTCTCTCCTGCAGCAACACGTATCTGAGCTTGAACCAGATCGACACCAGTAACTGCTTCTGTCACCGGATGTTCTACCTGTAAACGCGTATTCATCTCAATGAAATAAAACTCATTGTTTTCATAGAGAAATTCGAAAGTTCCCACACCACGGTAATTGATACGACGACACGCTTCTGTGCAGCGCTCACCAATTTTATCGCGTAACCGCGGGGGAATACTCGGCGCCGGGGCTTCTTCAACAATTTTTTGATGGCGACGTTGCATGGAACAATCCCGTTCACCCAAGTGAACAGCATTACCATGCTCATCTACCAACACCTGGATCTCTATATGCTGTGGATTTTCTAAGTATTTTTCTGCATAAACGACCGGATTACTGAAAGCTGCCTGGGCTTCGTTTCGTGTCGTGATAACCGCATTCGATAGTGCAGCCTCTGTATGCACTACACGCATACCTCGACCTCCGCCACCTCCTGCAGCCTTAATAATAATTGGGTAGCCAATGGATTTGGCAATTTTTTTAATTTCTTCTATGGACTCCGGTAGCGCGCCTTCTGAGCCTGGCACACACGGCACACCTGCTTGCCTCATGGCATTTTTTGCGCTGACTTTATCGCCCATCAAACGTATCGTTTCCGAACGGGGTCCAATAAAAACAAAGCCACTTCTTTCTACCCGCTCAGCAAAATCTGCATTCTCGGAAAGAAAACCATAACCAGGATGAATAGCTTCAGCGTCCGTCACTTCTGCCGCACTGATAATGGCTGGTATATTAAGGTAACTCTGAGCAGAAGGTGCTGGGCCGATACATACGGACTCGTCAGCAAGTTTGACATACTTCGCTTCAGCATCAGCTTCAGAGTGAACGGCAACAGTTTTGATTCCCATGGCACGGCAGGCGCGCTGGATGCGCAACGCAATTTCGCCACGATTGGCAATAAGTATTTTCTCAAACATATTTAACGTATTTGAGGTGTAGTCTAGTAGGATATATCACAAGAATAGATGGCCGGAAAATCATCCAATCACAAACAAAGGTTCACCATATTCGACCGGCTGGCCGTTTTCCAGCAAAATTGCTTTGATGACGCCATCCTTGTCAGCTTCTATTTCGTTGAGCAGCTTCATTGCCTCAATAATACACAAGGTATCACCCACTTTGACAGTCTGCCCAATTTCTACAAACGCCTTTGCACCAGGTGCGGATGCGCGATAAAAAGTACCTACCATCGGCGATTTCACAATGTGACCTTCAGGTAGCTTTGGTTTTGCTTCTAATTCTGATACTCCTGAATTATTTTCGGTTACATTTGTGTGCACGTTTACTGCCTGAGTAGCTCCTGGCGGATATTGCTGTGGCATAACCACAGGATTCTGGAATGAGTAACTAGATTTATTGATACGTACCTTTTCTTCGCCCTCGGTAACTTCCAACTCAGTGATATTATATTCTTCGACTAATTCAATCAGTTTTTTTAATTTTCTTAGATCCATACACAACCTCCCGGGAACACCCCGTTCACGAGCAATCTAGAATCAAACCTGAGGCATAATTCATCATTCCGGTTTGCGAGATTTAGTTAAAAAAAATTAGAACAACTTATGCCCTTTGCCAGCAAAACAATGCCCCAAGGGAAACTTGAGCGAATGGCGGCGCATATTACTACATATTATCAATTCCCTGTGTTATTTTTCTTTATATTATTGCCATCTACCGGATGATTTAATAACTGACCGTAGATTATTCAGCTACCAAATTATTATCGTTCTGTTAATGCATATTGCAAAGCCAGTTCATAGCCTTTTGCCCCCAAACCACTGATCACTCCAACCGCAAGATCAGAAAAGTAGGATTTCTGACGAAATGGTTCACGCGCATAAATATTAGAGAGATGTATTTCGATGAAAGGTAATCCCGTTGCAGCTAGCGCATCACGCAAAGCAACGCTCGTATGCGTAAAACCTGCGGGATTAATAATTATAAAATCTGTTTCATCGTACATGGCTTGCTGTATGCGGTTGATTAACTCACCTTCACTATTACTTTGCAGAATATCTAGCCTGACCTCAGCCATACGTGATTTTTCAAGCAATTCTCTATTAATATCGTCCAATGTCGTTTTTCCATAGATTCCAGGCTCTCGCCTTCCCAAAAGATTCAAATTAGGCCCATGAATAACGAGGATATGTTTAACCGATATTTTATTAGAGATCATTTTGATGATTATGGCTTCTTCTAACGAGAATGTACAGATTTTTGGAGACAATCGAAGATTTTAAACGAATTTAGTGAGAAAACCTTACTCAATTACAATGATGTAGACTACAATCATCCAAATTTTCCCGTTAGTTTTTCAAGAGCACACAGGATCTTGTAATTGCTCACGCCTTCTTAAACCTCTATAATTTCGCGCTTACCTGTGCATTCCAAAAAGCTGTTGTAGCTCAGTTGGTAGAGCAACTGATTCGTAATCAGTAGGTCGGAGGTTCGACTCCTCTCAACAGCACCA
>CAYNXU010000254.1:0-2795 GCA_964401225.1 uncultured Nitrosomonas sp. | reverse complement strand
CCAGCTAAAGACTTCTGCTCTTGCTCGTGCTTTCCGACGACTGATTTGCAGCGCTTTCATTGTTGCCTCCCCCAAATCATGGGACATAACGCCAGCGTCACTGGTGCCGATGACTTCTAATGGACCATCCACTGGATAACATGCCACAGGTGTACCCGTTGCCATAGCCTCCAGTAAAACCAACCCGAAAGTATCTGATGCACTCGGAAATACAAAAACATCAGCACTAGCATATAACGTCACCAACTGATCGCGCGGCAAAATTCCCAACCAATGGGCTTTAGGATAGCGTTGCTTGAGTTGCGGCTCCAATGGCCCTACACCGCAAATAATTTTACTGCCTGGAAAGTCCATCTCTAGAAAAGCTTGAATATTCTTTTCGTATGAAACGCGACCTACAAACAGCGCGATTGGCCTGGGCAATTCTCCTAACAATGGAAAAGAAATCGGCCGGTCATGGTACCTAAAGAAATCAATATCAACCCCATGCGACCAAGGTCTGAGGTTTTGGAAACCTCGTTGCCGTAACCCGGCTAGAACTGATTGCGTAGGAATCATCACGCCTGATGAAGCCTGATGAAAACGTTTAAGCAGTGCATATCCCCAGGAAACCGGGATTTTAGCAGAAGCATTAAAGATCTCCGGAAATTTCGTATGAAATGCGGAAGTAAACGGCCAACCAAATTTTAGACATAAGGAGCGGGCCGCCCATCCTAACGGTCCTTCCGTAGCAATATGGACGGCATCAGGCTGAAGCTTGGTTAAAATTTCAAATAATTGTTTTTTAGGGCGAATAGCAAGATCAATCCCCGCATAACCAGGACAAGGACGCGTATTAAAAAGGCCCGGATGAATAATTTCTACCGTGTAACCAAGCTTATCGAGTTCCGCGATTAACTCGATCAATGTGGTAACAACACCATTAACCTGAGGTTGCCAGGCATCACTGATCAGTGCGAGCTTCATACAATAACCTCATCTTTCTTTTCAATCCGTGCCGCAACAGGCACATTATCAGGCAACGTCATTGCTTCCTCTATGGCCGGGTACGGGATCGCTAATTCTTGCTGATGCTGAGGCCAGTGAATCAACTCCATCCTGCCATCAAAGTGCTCCACTAATGCAGTTAGACTCTCAACCCAATCACCATCATTGCAATACAAGATACCATCAATATTACGCATTTCTGCATGATGGATATGCCCACAGATGACACCATTAAGGCCACGGCGACGTGCTTCCATCGCAACAGCCTGTTCAAATGAGTTAACGTAACTAACTGCGGTTTTAACCTTGTGCTTAAGGTATCTTGAGAGTGACCAATAAGGCATGCCTAAGCGGGCGCGCAACGCACTTAAATACCGATTTAGCTTTAAGGTCAACTCATAAAGATTATCACCCACATAAGCTAACCATTTTGCGCACTGGATGACTCCGTCAAAATAGTCGCCATGCACTACCCAGAATTTGCGACCATCGAGAGCTTCATAGATCACTTCGTCTACTATCTCTATTCCTCCAAAAGAATGCCCCAGGAACTCTCTGGCAAATTCGTCATGATTACCTGCAATGTAGACAACCTTGCAACCTTTTCGCACACGACGAAGCAGTTTTTGCACAACATCATTATGAGCCTGGGGCCAATGCCAGCGACGGCGCAGTTGCCAACCATCAATGATATCTCCAACGAGATAAAGTTGTTCACTGCTATAAGTTCTTAGGAATTCGAGCAAAGCCTGCGCTTGGCAGCCCGGCGTACCTAAATGAATATCGGAAATAAAAACAGTTCGAACATTAGGTTTACGGACCTCCTTAGCAAAATCAATGGCCTGCAAATTCGGTGCGATCAAATCACTTTCACTAGCAAACGATCTATTGGATGTATTCATGTTTACCCCAGAAAATGTTTGCGGTAACGTTCCGGCAAATCATTCATCCGCATCAGCATGGGTAAATCAGCTGTATTGAAATTAGGATCCCATGCGGGCGCTCCTAACACTTTCGCACCTACACGCAGATAACCCTTGATCAATGCTGGCGGGTCAATTGCTAATGTCTGATCCAGAGCATCGACTGGCAATGGTAAATGTGGTTTAACTTGATACTCGATGCTCGCTAAATGCTTGTCCCGTATTTGACGCCAAATACTCGCTGCCGCATGCCCCGTACCCATTCGTTTATCGCCACCCACATCTAAATTCATTGGTATGCTGACACAGCCCACGATATCTTTTAATTGGCTACGCGTCATAAAATTAACCAAAGCTTTCCATAGCGCCATGATAACGCCACCATGCCGATAATTCTTGCGCACACAGCTGCGGCCTATTTCAGCCATATGATCGCGCAGGGGTTGTAATGGGGTTAAATCAAATTCACAGTCACTGTATATTCTCCCAGCCAGTTTAGCTTGTGCTGGTGTCAATACTCGGTAAGTACCAATCACTTGCCACGTTTCACGATCCCTTACCAGCAAGTGCTCACAATAGTCATCAAAGATATCAATATCATGACCGGGGACAATATCCGGCAAGATCGCACCCATTTCATCCGCAAAAACCTCATATCTTAGTCGCTGAGCCTCGCGAACATCACTTTGATGTCTTGCCCAAGTTGTCACGATATCCGACTTATTTATCCAATCTGTAGAAAAGCTTGATGCAGTTCTCGGCACTTGAACTCTTTCTTGAGGAAAAGCATTCCGCAACACATCTGCCGTCAAAATAAACGAATCACTCATGGTTTACTCCTTTCGTAGTTAAGGTATTGAGCCATTCGACTCATCAGTCACCAAC
>CAYNXU010000253.1:0-2805 GCA_964401225.1 uncultured Nitrosomonas sp. | reverse complement strand
TTTTGATAGATCGCACACGGAAACTTATCATGGTGATCATTGCTGGTGAGTGTTGCGAAAAGATGTGCCAGCGCAGATTTACAAATTCAGTGGATACGAAGAGGAAGGAAGTGTCATGCAGCTAGGAGGCTGTCCGAGAATAACGATCTACTGCGGACGAGCCTGGTTGATCGGATTTTCCGATCCTTTTCGTTAAATAGAATAACTATTCGCCTCAAATGATCGAAAAATCCTGCCTAACCAGCTCTCGCCCTCGCTACGATCGTTATTCTCGGACAGCCTCCTAGATGGCAAAGAAGACAACGGTTAGTTCTGACTTTGCAGAGCAATAGGAGGCTTGGAGCAGAACCTTGGTGCAGTATGAAACGGTTAAACATTGTGCGACTGATGGCATGCTTGTTATTTATGAGAATTGTGGTGCTCCGAATCAATATTGGACAAATAGTAATTTAACTTGATTGTGGAACTGTAATCCAGCGGCCCCAGATTAGAGTCGGAGCCGGAATGAATTCGTTTCCGATTTTTTCAGAGTGATGATTTTTTAAAATCTTTATTTAGAGAGAAACTGGATAAGTCATTCTGCTTGCGAAAATGAATACTTTGAACTTAGCGTCAGTTATTTACTAATTGGCTAGAACCCTTATGCCAATCGATAAAACGGTCAGTCTCGGTAATTCTAAAACCGGCAATGTAAGGCAAAAAACAAGGCGCATGAGCAGTCCAGCTGCACGTGCCGGTAAGGATAAGCCCCGGAAACAGCCAAAAAAATCTCAGCCCGGCGAATTCAAGCGAAAATTACTGCTGATAAGTACAGAAATCCTTGGCTTAAGCATTGCAGCGGTTCTCAGTATCATGGTATTGCTGGGCTATTCCGCAAACTGGTTCTCAGGTACCAGTTTTTTCGGCAGTCTGCTCCCGTTTGCTATCGGTGTATTGGTATTGATCCTGACTGCTTGCGTTTTTATTGTCGGTTGGTGGAGATTGAGAAAATGGCTGCAGACTCATTCTGAATTATTGACACCCATTCTATCTCTCTTATTTGCCTTGCTGATCACCTGGTCCATTTTCCATGGCCAATTCACTCTGGCGTACGGAAATTTCCGTACGCTAGTTGGAGGTAAGGAAGAAGCCGGTCGGATGACAATTGCACATCAAGTATATGCGGCCTATCGCAAGCATGATTCAACACAACTGCAAAGAATGGTTAATCGGGCACAGGAATACCAACCGGCGATCAAAGATGCGGCTGACGCATTCAAAATTGATGTCAATCTGCTACAGGGGATTGCAGCCACAGAATCATCTTTCATGCCAAGAAACAGCAGTGATGGCGGACGCGGTTTATTTCAAATCACCCAAGTCCCGAAAACGGCTATAGCTCAGGCGCTTAAGCATCTTGGCGATGAACAAATCTCGTTGGAGAATCCCCGGCATAATGCCTTCATTGCTGCAGCTACCTTCAAACACTACTTGGCCGAAATGAAAGACGATCTCTTTTTGGGGTTATTGGCCTACAATATCGGCCCTGCTAATGGAGGCTTGCGCTTTATCATGCAGCGGTACGGTGCCACTGATTTCACAACCATACAACCTTATTTGCAAACCCTACCGCGGGATTATCCAATACGGGTATTATCCTACTCCCTGGCATTTCGTCTCTGGCAAAAAGAAGGTAAATTGCTTGCTTACGAAGAAGGGAACAACGCTATCTATATACAGCGTATCGGCATACCAGGGTTGCGTCCTGGTTTGTAATTATTCAATCTTGCTTTAAGTAGAAAGAAATCCTGGAAAACCGTCCAATCATATGCATATTTCTTCAACTTCCTTTTTGGTGAATTTACCGTGATGGAAGCTATTCTAAGGAAAGTAGCTTCAAGCGCATTGTTGATGAGATTTAACGCTACTTCCAGCCTGAATCATTGAATCACGTGCGCTGATGGTTTCATCTGGACTTGTTTTGTTATTCTGGTTGATGATTTTTATCAAGTTCAGCAAAAACTTCTTTAGCTAGCAGAATTGCATTTACTGCGGCTGGAAATCCTGCATAGACAGCCATCTGGATGATGACCTCAACAATCTCTTGTCGAGTACACCCTACGTTTAGCCCCCCCTGGATATGTGCTTTCAGTTCAGCCGGTGCATTTCCAAGGGTTGTAAGGGATGCAATTGTTGCGATTTGCCGCTCTTTGGGCGTCAAGATACCGCGCGAGTAGATATCACCATAAGGGAATTCGATGATAAGACGGGCAAAGTCTGGAGCAATATCTTTGAGTGTATCCATGACGCCTTCACCGATATGTCCATGAATTCTTGAAAGTGCTTCTTGACCGCGTGTGTAGCGATTTGATTCCATCAGGCCTGCCTATGAGAGTAGTTTGAACGCATTAATTTTATGTGTTTTTAACCTGAATATTTCATAAATTCGCGCGATAATCATACAGGGATGTGATTCAGGGAAGTTTTATAGAGAAGCGTATTGATCCATACGCCCGGCTGAGTAAAATATTTCCTATTAATCAGAGGATAAGTGGAAGGCAATGAAAATCCAGGTTTTATTAGCAAAAAAGATTATCCACAATTTCCGTGGATAAGGCTGTGGGTAAGTGATTTATGTCGAGCCGGAGCAACGATTATTCCGAATGTTTAAAAAAGATGCTAACAGGTCGTTGAAAAACGTTTCCGAGGCAGACGATACAAGGCAAAAACAGGCGACGCAAGTAAAGCACAGCGAACAGCCATAGGGCGAGGCGCTGGCGCCGAGTAAAAAGTGCAGTTTATGCTTGATAAATGAGCATTTTGAGC
>CAYNXU010000252.1:0-2825 GCA_964401225.1 uncultured Nitrosomonas sp. | reverse complement strand
ATCCTCATAATCCATGGCGATTCCGATGACCATAACATCTTTTCGGTCCTGATAAAGCGATATCAAATCGGGAATTTCCTCCAAACAAGGAGGGCACCAGGTTGCCCAAAAATTTACCAGTACCCATTGCCCTCTATAATCACTCAGTTGATGCATTTTTCCCTTGCTATCTTCAAATCTGAATTGGAGCCCGCCAGCCTGAGCAGTAAGCAATCCAAAATATAATAAGAGAAAAAAACAAAATAAAACGCGCTTCATCTCATCAGACCTGGGGATGAGCTCTTTCCAGCTTACAATACAGCTTATTAAATGCACTCAAATAAGCTTTAGCGGACGCGACGACGATATCCGTATCTGCGCCGTGACCATTCACTATTCTTCCGGATTTCTGCAATCTGACCGTGACCTCACCTTGCGCATCCGTTCCGCTGGTAATGTTATTCACTGAAAATAATTGTAATTCGGCACCGCTATTCAATATCTTCTCAATTGCCCGGTAAGTAGCGTCAACCGGGCCACTTCCTTCAGACTCAGCATGCAGCTCATTACTGCCATCAGCAATCACTACGCGGGCATAAGGCACTTCACCTGTCTCACTATGCGCAATCAGCGAGAGCAATCGATAATGTTCTTCCGGAACATGTACTTCATCCGAAACCAATGCATGCAAATCTTCATCAAATATTTCGTGCTTTTTATCTGCCAGATCCTTAAAGCGCATAAACATGGCATTCAACATTTCTTCCGATTCAAGCTCAATTTCCAGTGCTTTCAATCGGCTGCGAAACGCATTGCGGCCCGAATGCTTGCCGAGCAACAATTTATTCGCTCCCCAGCCAACATCTTCCGCACGCATGATTTCATAGGTCTCACGATGTTTGAGTACACCATCTTGATGAATTCCCGATTCATGCGCAAACGCATTGGCACCAACTATCGCTTTGTTAGGTTGTACCGGAAAACCGGTGATCCCGGAAACCAGTTTACTGGCCGGGACGATATGGGTCGCATCGATGCGTGTATCGCATGGAAAGAAATCCTGCCGGGTACGAACTGCCATCACAATTTCTTCAAGCGCGGCATTGCCAGCACGCTCACCCAAACCATTGATGGTACATTCTACTTGCCTCGCGCCGTTCATAACGGCTGACAGCGAATTGGCCACAGCCAGTCCCAGATCATTATGGCAATGAACTGAGAAAACCACCTTATCTGAATTGGGGATACGCTCACGCAGCGTGCGAATAAGCTGGCCAAACTGATCTGGCATGGTATACCCTACGGTATCTGGTATATTCAGTGTCTTTGCACCCGCATCGATGACAGCTTCTAACACCCGACAAAGAAAACTGATCTCCGAACGACCTGCATCCTCAGGAGAAAATTCAACGTTGTCCGTATACTGGCGCGCCCATTTTATTGCCTTAACTGCTTGCTCGATCACTTGCTCAGGCGACATGCGCAATTTGTTCTTCATATGAATGGGTGACGTGGCAATGAACGTATGAATACGCGCTGCATTGGCGCCACGCAATGCTTCACCAGCACGGTTTATATCTGTTTCGATCGCACGCGCCAGCCCACAGACCACACTATCCTTAACCGTATCAGCTACTGCCTTAACAGCCTCAAAATCTCCATTAGAAGCTGCCGGAAAACCGGCCTCTATGACATCGACCCCCATACGCTCAAGATGTCGGGCAATACGCACCTTCTCTTCTTTTGTCATGGAAGCACCGGGACTTTGCTCACCATCACGCAAGGTCGTATCAAAAATAATCAAATGATCTCGCATCATTTTCTCCACCGAATGAAGTCTAAACTACAAAAAAAGATAAAAAATCCGGGTTACGAATCTTTCAGATTATCAACAAAGGATGAAATAAAGTATTGATTTTATTAGCGCCCGCGGCGCAGCAGAAAGCCTATCAGGTGCAACAAGGCTAGAGAAGAGAAGTATGGAAAAATTGAAGGGGTATCTGTAATCCTGCTCATAATAGAAAATATAAAGCGTTTTCTACATTTCTGCAACAATGAATTCGCTAACTCATATCTTGATTCTGTACCTCATCCACCTTTTTGTTCTTACCAAGCCGCCATAACTTTACGAAATAGCCGGATAAAGCATATAGGGAAAACAGCGCAAATAATACGACCGGCGGATGGCTCGGTATTAATGCGAAAAAGAACAATAACAATAATAAAATTGAGAAAAAAGGCATGCGTCTACGTAAATTAAACTCTTTCCCGCTATAGTAAGGTAAGTTACTCACCATCGTCAGCCCAGCAAACAAAGTAATTGACCATACCAGCCACTTGATGTCCACGCCCTGTATTTGAAAATCCAATGCCACCCATACTAGCCCGGCTATGAGCGCAGCAGCTGCCGGACTAGGCAATCCTTGAAAAAAACGCTTATCAACTACTTCTATATTAGTGTTAAAACGTGCAAGCCGTAAGGCTGCGCAGGCGCAATAAATAAACGCCGCTATCCAGCCCAGTTTATCCATATCCCTCAAGGCCCACTCATAGACTACGAGCGCAGGTGCAACTCCAAAGGAAACCATATCGGACAAACTGTCATACTCCGCACCAAACTCACTCTGAGTATGGGTCAGGCGTGCTACTCGCCCATCCAGGCCATCCAGCACCATCGCAATGAAAATAGCAATTGCAGAATACTCAAAGTTACCATTCATCGCCTGTACGATTGCAAAAAAGCCTGCAAATAACGCAGCCGTGGTAAACAAATTTGGTAATAAATAAATGCCTCGTCGCCTTAATCGGGACTTAAGCACAAAACGAGTTGAGTTGGGCTCGTGCAT
>CAYNXU010000251.1:0-2838 GCA_964401225.1 uncultured Nitrosomonas sp. | reverse complement strand
CTGAGCTCACCGATACTGCATCCATCGCCAAAATGGCCGAAGAAAAAATAGCGTCGCTGACGCGCTTGCTCAAACAACAGGTCAAGGAGCTCGAGAATGAACTACACCATCGCCGTCACGCTGCCCGCAATGAATTCGGCCTCGGTCCTTACGAGAGCGTGAGTATAACCAGCCTGCAGCGTAACCTATCAAGAGAAGAAGCCTTCTTGAAACAAGATTTGCATGCCATGCAGCAGGATTTGCAACGAATACAGGACGACAAGTTTTTCAAGCGCTGGCTGAAAGATCAGAACCGGCCATCTCACACAGCCTCGCTCGATGACTTTGATGATTGGATAATAGATTCGTTCGAGTACAAATAAAACAAACGAAATTTTAATTCGGTTAGGATAATACGGCGCTTCCTACCTTGCCAAAAACAAGTATAGATCAATAACCAGGAGGCTGTCCGAGATGAGTGCTTGTTATCACATCGCATTATCCGCTCTGAGGAACCCCTATGCACAAGCTCATTTTATTCTTCTTTCTGTCAGGCGCCCTAACGACGTTGAGCTGGGCCGAGAATATTATTAGGCCAGGATTATGGGAAGTCACCACTCAATCCGATTTGCTGGCGCTGGTGCCTCACATCCCCTCGCAGCAAATGCAGCAGATTAATCGCTTAGCGAAACAGTATGGATTAGAGATACCCCAAATTCGCAATGGCGCAGTGACTTCTCAAGCCTGCATTACTCCGGAAATGGCAAAGCAAGATGTGCCTACCTATTTTTATGATAATCAAACCGGCTGTACCGTAAAGAATGCGATTCGAACAGGAAATCGTTATCAGATGGAACTCGAATGTGATAATCCGCAATTCAAGGGAAATGGTTATGCCGAAGGTACGTTTACGAGCCCTGAAAGCTTTACAGGGCGCACAGAATTCGACAGTGTAGTTCATGGCGCGCCTTT
The DNA here is from genome assembly GCA_964401225.1 of uncultured Nitrosomonas sp. Classification (GTDB taxonomy): domain Bacteria; phylum Pseudomonadota; class Gammaproteobacteria; order Burkholderiales; family Nitrosomonadaceae; genus Nitrosomonas. The sequence continues at coordinate 1,887 of CAYNXU010000251.1, read as the reverse complement.
GCACGCCAGTGCCAATACTACCGGCCGATGGATAGGCGAGCGGTGTGAGGTGGTGCAGCCTTTGCGATAAAGCATAGAAAATAGCGAGAGGAAGTAACTGCCTTTGGATACCCCGACTTAATCACCCTTGCTTTTATCATTTTATCTTCTGAAATCATTGATTAATGACAACACATAAAGGCTATGGACAAACCTGGTGGGGTGCGCAGTGGCTTAACTCACTCTCGCAAATCGATTATGACAACCGCCTGCCGCGCGGACGCAGCTATGCCAACAAAGGGGCAGTAACAAAAATCGAGATTCAGCATGGAAAAATTCATGCCAAGGTAAAAGGCTCCCGCCCACGGCCTTACGAAGTAGAAATCAAAGTACCGGCCATGCCTCAACAGCAAACCAAAGCTTTACTCGATGCGTTGGCCTTAGACCCTGTCATTATCTCAAAAATGCTCAATCGCGAGCTTGACCCCACCGTCCTGGAGCGGGCCAAAACACTCAAGGTCAATATCTTCCCGACACGCTGGTCAGATCTTTCCATGTCCTGCTCCTGTCCGGATTGGGCGGTACCATGCAAACACCTGGCTGCGGTGATTTATCTCATCAGCCGGGAAATCGATGGCAATCCCTTTATGGTGTTTTCATTGAAGGGTGTCGATCTAACCCGGGAACTGGCAGCGCGTCATATTTCGATCGAGCGCGAAGCCAAGGCAACTTTACCGACGATAGAGACCTTACTAAATCAACCGCAGCAACAGGCAACCTTGGTGCAGGAAATGGCTAGCCTGGAGGACTACAGTGCACTCGATTACTCCATTTTGCCTGATCTTGCCACATCTCTGGCAAGCGTACTCCCTGCGAATCCAACCTTTTTTCAACAGGGTGATTTTCGTATTACTTACGAAAAAGTGATGAGGCGGGTAATCAAGCAGGCCCACCGTGCGCTTAAAACCACTGCTGCAACAGACGATATCCGATCAATAGTCATTGCCCCCGCAGATAAACCACATGTTGTGCTTGATCATACCTATCAACCTGCGCTTGCCGGATTGACAACCCAGACCTGCTGGAAGGACTGGGTTTCTGCGCTACATCAGCTTGTTGAGGCTGATTTACCTGATCTCCAGCCAGAAGTAGCGGCCTTATATCATACCCGCATGGCTAGCCTGCATCTGTTGGCACAAGGCGCGGTCTTGCCACAAGTGTTCGCTACGGGCAAATCGGAAGCTGTAGAAGTTGGCTTGCGCTGGCTACCAGCGATGCTAGATGATACCGTCAGGGCCTTGATCAATCGACTAGCATCGCTGCTGCCACCCGGATTGCTGGTTTTCCCCAATGGTAAGAAAGAAATCAATCTTTTCGGCGAAGTGCAAGCCCTTACACTATGCAGCTTGTTTCTCGGTGAGTTGATTCGCTATTGGGGTGATGTCCGCAATGAGAAACCGTATGGCAACAAACTTCTTGATCTATTTTTTGGCCGCGCTCGTGCCCGATTCGATGGGCCTGGCGAAGGTGAAGTCAGTTCCGGCGTGCAGTTATGGTTGGCACGCTTTCATATTGGCCAGCAAACCTATGTGCCGGTATTACAGCTTGAGGAAGATGACACACGATTCAATTTATCGCTAGGGGTAATCGCACGGAATGCTCCCTTACAGGAACCGGTGTCGTTTGCCAGCCTGTTGACAGATAAGGTATGGCAAGCAAATCGCTATGCAGTGTTGCAAACGGCGTCATTGCTGGCAGATTTTTTCCCAGCTTTCAATCACTATATCAGTGCTGGCGCAACCGTCCCCATAGCACTGAGTCCTGAAGCATTCCCCACATTTCTGTTCGATACACTGCCGATTATCCGGCTGCTTGGCATACGCACATTACTACCCAAGGCGCTTGATC
>CAYNXU010000250.1:0-2839 GCA_964401225.1 uncultured Nitrosomonas sp. | reverse complement strand
TTTGACGATCACGCATCCAAACGGTCCCCCTTCATTATTCTCCATCCCCTGCGAAGAAAGGGCGATAGCTTCCAGCATGAACTGTTTATGTCGTTCTTCAATCATGTGATGGAAAAATAGGAGCAATCTCCAAGAGCTAAAAAAAATGAGATTCTGCTAAAACGGAAGTTTTACTAGGAGACTGTCCGAGAATAGCAACTCGTAGCGAAGAAGAGGTTAGTTGAGCAGGATTTTTCGATTATTTTAGGCGAATAGTCGTTCTATTTAACGAGAATAATCGGAAAATCCGGCCAATCAGGCTCGTTCGCAGTAGATCAGCCTATTTTCGGACAGCCTCCTAGCGCCTAGACCGCGCAGAAAGTATGTACTGCAGTTATACTCTTATGCACTCAGGGCTTATTTTGTGCCAGAATAAATTTACATCAGATGGATCTAAAAGCGATCTTACCAGTAGCGCACATTCCCTGTATCAAGGTGTATAAAGTTAGAGTTTGGATAATATCCAACTCCACCGACTCTTAGCGATAACGCTGCTTTCCTCAAGTTAGCTAGAGAAAATTCAGGTAATCGAATGTCGATTGCCTTGCCTTCCATGTGAAGGCTACGCTTTGCCACACCATTATTATTCAAAGCAAGCATTTTGTTTGTTTCAGGCGAACGATAACCAGAAACGACCTGAAATTCTTTTTTCGCACCCATCCGGGCATGAAGAAGTTGCATCATATCGAGTAACCGAAGATCAATGGCATGCATCTTTCCAGTTCGATGATCACGCAATACTTTCTCAATCTCCTTTAGCGCGCCGGGAACATAACGACCTTTCTCCCAGTAAACTGATTTCACTCTTTCCCCAGTATGCAAATTAAGTAGGGCCAATTGTTTTACGGGTGTCCTTGGGTTACTCGCATACGCGGCAGGTAATGCTAACATTGTGCAGGCACCTAGTCCTGCTTTAATGAAAAAGCGCCGACTAGCTCCCGGCTCCGTCAGCTGATGATCATGATTACTAGTTTTTTGTAAAAGCATTCCGAGTCCTCCAATAAGATATCAAGAATAATTTATACTTGAAAAGGATAATATCGCTTACCAGCGAGCATGCTTTAAGACTCGCTTATCTCGCCCATATATATCTGATGAGAAATAAATATTATTTAGATCATCAATCCATGTGGTGAGATAGATCAAATAGATAGGTAAGCGTTTGGGTAAATTGACTGTAGTCGTTCTGCCACTTTCTATTTTGGCGACGAGATCAGTCACTGCATTCGGCTCATTCAATACAAATCCGGCTAATTGCAATGGTTTTTCCAAGCGGATACACCCCGAACTGAATGTCCTGACATCCTTCCGGAACAACTGCTTAGAAGGTGTATCGTGCAAATAGATGCTAAAAGGATTGGGAAACATGAATTTTATCGTACCTAGCGCGTTTTTTGTACCCGGATCTTGCCGTAGCACATAAGGAAAACGCTTGCCTAATGCTCGCCAATCAATCGAATCCGGGTCAAGTGCCCCCGCCTGATAATCATGGCCCGAGTAAACTTTTATACCCTGAGAGACAAAATAACCAGGCTGACTCTGTTGTTTGGGTAGCAAGTCCTTGGTGGCAATGCTGTGCGGAACATTCCAATAGGGATTCAAAACAAGATGCGATATACGACTATCAAAACTGGGCGTTGAACGATAATCACGTCCCACGATAATACGCATACTAAGAACAGGCTGCTCCTGCTCGATCGCAGTTAGCTGAAATCCAGCAACATTGACCAGCAAATAGCGATCGCCTAGCTCTCTAGGCAACCAACGAAGGCGCTCCATATTGACACGCAATTGCCGGATTTTCTGTTCCGGTGTCCGATTCAATGCTTCCCGAGTATTTCTACCGATAATTCCATCTGCATTCAATCCATTTTGTTCCTGGAATGCCTTGATTGCATTAACCAGGTTCTCATCATATTTCTCGCTGTGACTGAGAGAGAGATCGTATTCAGGGTAACCGTATAGGGAAAAAGCTTGCGCAATACGCGCGCGTATCTGCGGAATGACTGGATGGTTCATATTGGGCCGAATCAGCGGCGTTTCGGGAATATTCGCCCAATCCCCTCCTGGCATCGCTTGCTTGCGGTAATGAGCTAATGCCTGCTTCATCAACTGATAATTTTTCGTCTTAGGTGGCAAATCTTCTAGTGATGATTTTAAATCTCCCTCAGTAACCGCCCGCTGCAAATAATCGGCCGCATCAAATGCGGGCTGTTGAATATGCCAGTCAGGATCAACTTCAGCAGCTGTCAAGCGTCCCCTGCGCAAATCTCTGGCTAGCGTCAATAATGCCTGAGTAGTGCGCAACTCGAGTTCGAGCAGAATAGAGTTGCTGCTATGCTGCTTACGCAATTGTAATAACTGCTCAAGCTCATAATCCTTGCTATCCAAGCCTTCTTGCTCAGCAGTTGCAATAAATGCCAATGCAATATCAAATTCAGGTATTATTTTATCTGCCTGCATCCAAACAGGCTGATAATCGCGCATCGCATAGAAACGCTTTAATGCTGTTAAAGTAGAATCACCTGATGCCGCGGGATAAATCCTATCAAGCTGATAACGCAACGCCTGAGCATTAACTGAAATAACATCAGCAGCAGTTGCAGAAAAGAAAAAACTTACTCCAATAGTAAAAAAAGCTGCCTGGAATTTTCGGACTTCTGCGGTCAGCATATTTCCGATGCAGATGTAGAAAGACCTCCTGGCTCCTTCGAGTTCTTCTAGTAAACTACTCATTAAGTATCGTTATTAATCAAGCTAATTTATAGTAGATTAACGTTTTACCATATATCCACCAGAA
>CAYNXU010000249.1:0-2840 GCA_964401225.1 uncultured Nitrosomonas sp. | reverse complement strand
GATATCATCATCAAAAGCAAAACACTGGCAGGCTTTGATGCGCCTTATGTTCCAGGCTGGGACTGTCATGGTCTCCCCATTGAGCATCAGATAGAAAAAAAACAGGGTAAAAATCTTCCTGCAGAGCAAGTGCGTGAACTCTGCCGTGCTTTCGCTAAAGAACAAGTCGAACGACAAAAAGCTGATTTTATTCGCCTAGGTGTGCTCGGTGACTGGGAACAGCCTTATCTCACCATGAACTATCTAATCGAAGCCGGTATCATCCGTGCACTTGGCAAGATTTATGAAAATGGTTATCTCTATCAAGGGCAAAAACCGGTTAACTGGTGCATCGATTGCGGTTCAGCACTAGCGGAAGCGGAGGTTGATTACGAAAACAAGCTCTCACCTGCAATCGATGTTGGCTTTGAAGTTGTTTTCGATCCCATTGCCGAACACCCGCTTTCCAAACCATTCGCAGTAACGACACCGGCAGGCAAGAAAGCCTATGCTGTCATTTGGACGACCACTCCATGGACATTGCCCGCAAACCAAGCCGTTTGCGTACATCCAGATTTCGATTATGAATTGATTGATACCCCGCAGGGACTATTGATCTTGGCGGCAGGTCTTAAGCAGGCATGCCTATCACGCTACCAGCTCGAGGGTGAAACATTAGCAAGCTGTAAAGGGCGTGACCTAGAGCATTTATCACTTCACCATCCATTCGATGCACGTACTGTACCCATTATTTGCGGCAAGCATGTTACGCTGGAAGCAGGTACAGGCCTAGTCCACACGGCTCCAGCGCATGGCCTGGATGACTATTTCATTGGCCAGCAATACGGCTTATCCAGTGACAGTCCGGTCGGTGGTGATGGAAAATTCATCAATGCTACTCCATTGGTAAGTGGCCTGTTCGTCTGGAAAGCCAACGATGTCATCATCGATGCGCTCAGAATCAGCCAGCATTTGTTACACATGGAAAAAGTCGAGCACAGCTACCCGCATTGCTGGCGGCACAAAACACCGATCATTTTCCGTTCGACGCCGCAGTGGTTTATCGGCATGAGCGCAACGCATCGTGCACAAATTTCCGAGACAGCTACATCGTTGCGCGAGCTCGCCCAGAAAGCCGTCGATGAGACCACTTTCTTTCCCGCCTGGGGTCGCGCGCGTCTAGAAGCCATGATCAAGAATCGTCCAGATTGGTGTATATCGCGTCAGCGGAACTGGGGTGTTCCTATGACATTCTTCGTACATAAGGAAACACATGCTTTACATCCTCGCACGCACGAACTACTTGAAGTTGTTGCCCGCGAGGTTGAGAAACACGGTATTGAAGCGTGGTTCAAGCTCGACACTGCCATGCTGCTGGGTGATGAAGCCAAGGATTATTGTAAGCTGAATGATACCTTGGATGTCTGGTTTGATTCCGGCACGACGCATGATACTGTGCTCAAGCACGATCCCCAGCTCAGCCATCCAGCCGATCTTTATCTTGAAGGTTCCGATCAGCATCGCGGCTGGTTCCAATCTTCATTGTTAACTGGTTGTGCTATGGATGGCCGCGCGCCTTACCGCGCTTTACTGACACACGGTTTCGTTGTGGACGGTCATGGTCATAAAATGAGTAAATCCAAAGGAAATGTGATCGCGCCTCAGAAAGTAGTCGGTACCCTAGGTGCAGATATCCTGCGCCTGTGGGTTGCTTCGACCGATTACTCCGGCGAGCTGTTCATTTCCGATGAGATCCTCAAACGTATCGTCGAAACCTACCGGCGTATTCGCAATACCCTGCGTTTCTTATTGGCAAATCTGGCTGATTTTGATCCAGCCACGGATGGCTTGCCATTCGAAAACTGGTTAGAAATCGATCGTTATATGCTCGCTTATACCGCAGTTCTGCAGGATGACATTACCACGCTTTATCAGCGTTACGAGTTCCACCAGATTGTGCATACCCTGCATAACTACTGCTCGGAAGATTTGGGTGGATTCTATCTGGATATCCTGAAAGATCGGCTGTATACCACTGCAGCCAAAAGCGTAGCACGTCGCTCAGCGCAAAGCGTGCTGCATCATATCGCCCATAGCCTAGTGCGCTTATTTGCCCCGATTCTAAGCTTTACTGCGGAAGAAGTATGGGAACAGTTGGCGGCCACACAGGGAGACAGCGTGCTCCTGCATACATGGCACAGCTTTCCCACTGACGCGCAATCGTCCGCGGAAACTGACTTGCTACTGCAACGCTGGAACCGATTGCGCCAACTACGCTCACGCGTACAGAAAAAATTGGAGGATGCGCGCGCGCAAGGCGCGATTGGCTCCTCTCTTGCTGCGATCGTGGATATCCGCGCAAGTGAGGATGATTTCGCATTACTTAGTTCACTCGGAGATGATCTACGCTTCATCATGATCACATCTGAAGTGCATCTGCACCGCGCTCCCCCTAATGAGGAAGAGAATATTATCGTGGCAGCAAGCCCACATGCCAAGTGTGAACGCTGCTGGCACTATCGCGAGGATGTTGGTCACAATGTCGATCACCCTACTCTGTGTGATCGATGCTTTTCCAATTTATATGAAGCAGGAGAATTAAGACATTATGCCTAATTCCCTAGAATTGACTTAACAATTATAAACGAAACTTATCCAATGAAACTCTCTTATTGCTTGGCAATTGCATTCATCATATTGGCCTTGGATTTAGCCACCAAATATTGGGTAGAATCCACTATGGTCTATGGCCAGCAGATCCCAATCACTTCTTTTTTTAATCTGATACTTACCTATAATGCAGGCGCAGCGTTCAGTTTCCTGAGTGATGCTTCCGGCTGGCAACGCTGGTTCCTGAGTAG
>CAYNXU010000248.1:0-2858 GCA_964401225.1 uncultured Nitrosomonas sp. | reverse complement strand
AGGAGCTATTCTGCAACATCTTTTTTACAATCGGTAGTAATAGGCTAAATCAGAAGTGATTAGATACAGACCATTAATATATACCGTTCCATGTTTAATTAGTTTGACCGCTACTGTTTGAATACGATCGGCATGTTCTTTGTAGGTATGCATGGCGATTTCACGGGTATCTTCTGCGGCTTGGAAATAGTTATTGATCGTACCTTGAGTAATTCCGCAATAAAATTGTAGCGAACCACAAGAGGCCACGAACATTATAATGCTATCGGGCGTATTATCAGGCGGGATCCACTCTGGTTCAGAAAATACCCAATCTGAGGATAAAATTGTTTCATCTATATCCATTAATTGACTTTTATACTTTTAATTGTAATTAAGTCATATCGGTAGAAAAATCAGTAAGCTTGAATACAATTTGCATGCTCAAAGGTGAGCGGTTACGCTGGAGAAATGGCCTCTGTTCATTTCTCCCGGGATGACGGGTTAGGTATTATTAGCTAACCATTGAGTATCGAGTGCGGCACACTTCAGCGAGGTCCTAATAGGTGCTTCAGAATAGGTACGGAATTTTTTGTGCTTCTTGGTTTCTAGTGAAGAAGATTGGCTAATCTAATTCATTGCCTTGTAGCATTTCAGCGGCATGCTTGCGAGTCGTAACCGTTATATTTACTCCTCCCAACATCCGTGCGATTTCTTCAACCCTGTCCTGCTCATTTAATAACCGGATGGAACTAAAAACCGTATGGTTAGGAACAAGCTCGTTTAGTTTGGAAACTTGCCAATGCTGATCTCCCATCGAGGCGACTTGGGCCAAATGAGTAATGCAAAACACTTGACGTGTTTTACCTAGCTGCTTGAGGAGTTTACCGACAATTTCAGCGACTCGTCCTCCTATGCCAGCATCGACCTCATCAAATATCAGCGTTGGCGTTGTACCAACCTGACTGGTAATTACTTGTATCGCTAGACTAATACGTGACAATTCACCTCCAGAGGCAACCTTTGCCAAGGGACGTGACGGCAATCCTTGATGCGTAGAAACTTGGAATTCAATTTGCTCGAACCCATGTGCATTACCCTGTATACCGCTCTGATCATAGGGGATCAAAATGATGTCAAAGTGACCTCCAGCCATTGCTAGCGTTTGCATTGCTTCGGTTACTTGCTGTGCCAACTTTTCAGCAGCTTTTTGTCGTGCGGTACTCAATGTGCTGGCAAGCTCATCGTAGGCTAGTTTGGCCAATGATGTTGCTTCAGAAAGGTTGTCCCCATCGGTATCTCCTGCAAGTTCTTGCAAACGCAAGTTAAACCGCTGCAGCAAATCTGGTATCTCCTCAGGAGAAATACGGTATTTTCTGGCTAATGCGCTGATGGCCGTGATCCGCTCTTCCATAATGTGCATGCTATGCGGATCGAGATCAAGGTGTTGTCGATAGTGCTTCAGCTCATATACGGCTTCCTGCAGCTGAACCTGGGCAGCTTCCAGTAAGTCATACGGAGATTGGAGATTATGATCAAAACCAATCGATTGACGCAGGTTGGTAAGTACGGTATGCAATTGCCTGGATGTGGCTGATTCGCTTTCAGATAATATCTGCAGGCTTGATTCAGCAGTTTCCAGCAAATTTGCCATATGAGACATACGGCTAAAATCAGATTGTAGCGTCTGCCACTCTTCGATTGAAAAATTCAGACTGGAAAGCTCTCGGATTTGCCATTCCAGTTGTTCCCGTTCCTGTAAATAACCTAGTCTATTCTGTTCCCATGATAAATATTGCTGATGTAAATGCTGCCAATGCTGGTAAGCCGCCATCACGGTTTTAGCTAACGTTTGGTTACCTGCATACCCATCGAGCAAATTGCGCTGTGTATCGCTACGCAATAGAGACTGATGTGCATGTTGTCCATGAATATCCACGAGATATTCACCTGCAGCACGAAGTTGCTGCAGCGTTACAGAACTACCATTGATGAAACTGCGCGATCGGCCATTGATATCAATAATGCGGCGAATCAAGCAAATACCCGGATCAGCCTGTAAATCATTTTCCTGCAACCAGTTCTGCAACATAGGGAGAGCGTTGATATCAAACTCCGCAATGATTTCCGCACGTTCACAACCATGACGTATCTGACCTACTTCGCCACGCCCTCCCAGAGCGAGCATCAAGGCATCAATCAGAATCGATTTTCCCGCGCCGGTTTCACCAGTCAAAACTGTAAAACCACCTTTGAACGCGAGTTCGGCCTGATCAACAATCACAAAATCACGAATAGTTAAATGGACCAGCATGCCAGTTTTTAATGATTTTTATGGGGAATTTCACTCCACCCAAGTTTCTCTCGCAACATGCGGTAATAGCTATGATTGACGGCGTGTAGTAGTTTGACTGACTCAGAAAAACGGCGTACTACGATTTTGTCATGCTCACCCAGATCAAACCAGGAATGGCTATCTGCATACATTTTGGTTTCAGTGGTATAGTGCACTTTAATTTCGATTATCGCATCGGGCTCAACGACGATAGGACGATTACTCAAGGTATGGGGACAGACTGGCACTAATTCAATTAAATCAAGACCGGGATGTAGAATAGGTCCTCCCGCAGAAAGTGCATAGGCTGTCGAGCCTGTTGGAGTCGCCACAATCAAACCATCTGAGCGCAAAGAATAGACATATTCATTGTTAATGCGTACTTCAAATTCTATCATGCCGGTACTAATACCCCGGTGTACCACGACATCATTAAAAGCGAGTGCCCGGAATACACTGACTTCATTTCGCAATACTTCCGCAGATAATAACATCCGCTTTTCCATTACAAACTGTCCATCCAGCATGGCGCCCAATGTTTCCA
>CAYNXU010000247.1:0-2868 GCA_964401225.1 uncultured Nitrosomonas sp. | reverse complement strand
GTGGCGTTCCGTAAGTACCTTGCACGAGAGTTGCACCTGATCTGGCTATATTGCTTCCAAACACTGCACCATTATGCCATCCACCGCCATCACGCCATATATGTTGGAGCTGACTGCCCACTGATACCACGACTTCGAAGTTCCCTGGCGCATTGTAATCACCTTGAGCGAATCCTGGAATCCCATTGCAGCCAGTTGGACCAAAAACACCACCATCATTCCATGGTCCGCTACCGCCACCACCCGTCCACCAATGGTGCAGGCGTCCGTTACTGGTGGTATAAACAATTTCCATGTTACGATTAAAAGTCGTTCCGATCAGAGTTGGACAAACTGCAGCATCAGTGGCAAATGCTGATGCTACCCCCCATGTCCAAGGAGGACTACCCTCTCGCCAACGATGCTGCACACGTGTTCCATTAGAACCAACTACTTCAAGGTTACGATGTAGTGACCCGTTGCCACTCTCGTATAGATTGCCGTTATGGAGACGGCGTTTGGTCCAAGGATCAGGATTAGTATTGCGTACACCGTAGCGCCCGAAATCATCTATCCTACATTGACCGTAAGCAATCCAACCGATACCGTTCATACCCCAGCCGGGACCCCATGAGTTTTTACAAAGCCATGCACCAAGGGAGTCGTTGTACCCAATGATTAGGAGAAAGTGGCCTCCACGAAAAGCATTCGAAGGGTCTGTACTTCGGCGATAGACGGTATTACTCACACCGCTGAAATCGTTGTAAACATCAATCCATGTCACCAGCGGACCAACTGTATCAAGCCAGTTTTTCGAATTAGCATTCGAAACAACATCAAAGGCAGGACCACGAACTGAGCGTCCATTTCGGTCTGGTGTGGGCGTATAGGGAGGAGTGTCAGTACGCCATGGCCATGAGCCAGGATCACAGATACCATTATTAGCAAAGAAGTTAGAAACCTCACCCATATTGCCAAGATCAGGACAGGTTTTGCCCACACCACGATGAACATCGCCTTCTGATAGGTGTGTCCACATCGAATGTTCAATACGCACCATGGCTTCGACTAAAGCAGTGCCAGCAAAAGCCCAGCATGCATTGCATGGATTCTGATCTCGTGTACTTGTGATCCAGTTCTGCCCCCATCGGTTGCGCCAATCAATGGAACTCGGAGGGGCTCCCCCATCAGGCGGCAAAGGAATTACCTTTCCCTCAATAGCATCTTCAAGCCCAAGCCTCCGCAACTGCTGGGAAGGGAATGCTTGTCGTATTGCATCAAGTGATATCAGGCCCCGCTCGGCACGACGTATGGCTAGAAACGGATTACTACCGACCTCAAGTTTCTTTAAATCAAACTGCGGTGCCTGTGACTCAGGAATAAGTCCTTCACTAGATGCACCTACAGAATAAAGCGGAAGGCGAACATAATCAGGAAGGTCTGCTCGTGGTTGCCATCCCAATTTTTCTGCCTCTATAAGAGCGCGCAGTTGGCCATATGTTAAACTCATTTTTGTTCTCCTTATAAAAGTTAAAGGTAGACTCAAGTTTGAATTGCAACAGCTATAAGGTAATCTGGAGACAGACTGTGTAAATCCGAGCTTTCTAACCTTCTTTACGAATGATTAAAACAAGGTGAAAAAGAGTCGAGCACTACAAGCTCTCCCACTTATCTCTATAATTACATTCCATTTTGTACTATCTGCTAATAATCATTATTTGTCTAAACATAGTTCTTAAAAAGTCATCCTCGCCTTGGAACGGCCTCAGAGTGGGCAGCCATGAGCCACCCGGCAAGCCGATGACACCTGCCCTCATCCCCGGAGTCTGCTCTTTCAAACATATTTTATTTGCTCATAATTACTTTGGTTCTGGTTCTGACGGCATCGGATAAGGCTCTGTTTTTTTCGCTCTCCTTAGTAATCGCGCCGTATCAGAATTATCTGGTTTCTCTTGATCAAGCAGCATTGCTGAGGGTGGAGAGTTCTTATCCAACTCAAATAATAAAGGTTCCTGAGGCATCGATTTGGGCAGATTTGTATCCTTCTTCATCTCTTTTCTTACTGGCGAGTGAATGTCTGCCTCCATCATTTTTGATTGCGAATAAACATATTTTGTGCTCTCAGCTGCAACCAAAAAGATAAATGTCATAAAGGCAACTAGTAATAATCGGTTAGATATTATTTTCATGTAGCACCTCTTAATAAGATTTACTTATCAACATCGTTATTGACGAACAAACCAATTATTTGTTGCATAATCCTGACGATTTGGATCTGTAAAGTCTGTCCACGTATAGACCCAAAGCTGACCCGGTCTATATTGAGACATCTTTGCATAAACATATCGCTTCGCAAAACCTTGATTATATTCAGCGTATATAAAACCATTACTAAGACGCTGAGCACCTACTTCTCCCCAATCACAATCCGTCGGATGGCATCTACCATAAAGATGAACATACCAAGGTGGACCTGGCGGATAGGGTTGGCCATTCAGGATTTGATCTTGACACACAAATCTTAACTGTATGCGTGTCTGACTATTTGTATTTGAATCTGCGTTACGCCAATTCCCTTCTTCTTGCTGCTGAACACAAAGCGCATAAACTGATTGCTGAAAGAGTGTTAGAACAACAAAAATAAAGATCAATGTAAACAATCGTAGAATTGAATTTTGTGTATTCATCCTATTTTCCCCTTTTAAGGATAAGCTGCATCTTGGAATCCAAATCACGTGTCTTATCAGTAAAATCACCCGCCCAATCAAAACCAATCAGAATAAATTGCTCAGTGATATATTTCAGAATAATTTCTTCAGACCAAGTAATCTGTGAGAAAAATCACATTCAAATGTTGGTTGATTTAGCTAATTAAAAATAAAAAAATTC
>CAYNXU010000246.1:0-2895 GCA_964401225.1 uncultured Nitrosomonas sp. | reverse complement strand
AAGCTTTGGGTAAATTTGGATTTTGAGCAATACCATAAAGTAACTGGACTTACATTACAACCAATATTGCTGCTTCAACAGAACGGTCAATTCGATGATGGTTTAATACGTCAGTGGGTAAGGCCGGATTCTGGAGCCTCTAAGAATATTGGCTACGCGTTTCAATGGTTTTTTTTAGCAGCAACTATTTGCATAATATTTTTTATACTAAATGTCAGACGAAATCGCCCGGAAAAATAGAGTTAAATTTCTTTTACTGATGCTTTTGATGCTTTCGCCGGTCATCATATCCATCGCACTGCATATGACGGAGTTTCGCCCGGAAGGTACGGTTAATTATGGTGAATTGCTAGAGGTTAAGGCATTACAGGGACAGGCACGCGAAATAGAGAATAATACCATATTTCGTGCACGGGATATGCGAGGTAAGTGGTCATTAATCGCCATCGATTCCGGCGAATGTGATGACTATTGCCAGAAAAAACTTTATCAGATGCGACAAGTTCGCCTAGTGCAAAATACTGAAAAAGAACGGGTTGAAAGAATTTGGTTAATTGATGATGATCTGATGCCTCATTCGGATGTTAAAACCGAATATGCAGGCACGGTACTTCTCAGCGCAATGAACAGTAGCTTGCTTGGCGAATTTCCTGCTGAGATCTCCCCGCATGACCATATTTACGTAGTTGATCCGATGGGGAATTTAATGATGAGATATCCTCGAGATGCAGATCCTTCGAAGATGTCTAAGGATCTTAAATTGTTGTTAAAGCTCTCACACCCGGACCACTAGGTGTGAGTAATTAGGAAAAGCTACATTGCTAGCTTTGGTCTTCTGTAAAAATTTTCTAGAATCAATTTAGCATGATTATATTAAGGAGGTGTGTACATGATGAGTGCTAGCTTAGTATGGCGGCAAACCACATCAAGAATTAATCAATTTTACCGACTTACCAAACCCCGCGTTGTATCACTGATAGTATTTACAGCGGTTATTGGTATGTTTCTTGCCGTTCCTGGTGCAGTACCTTTAGATAAATTATTTCTTGGGACAATAGGAATAGCATTGGTAGCAGGAGCTGCAGCTGCATTGAATTGCCTTGTTGAGCATAAATTTGATTCTGTCATGGCGCGCACACGCGGACGCCCGCTTCCTCAAGGTAAAGTTAGCGTTCCAGAAACGTTATTTTTCTTGGGATTGATTGGTGGTTCAGGTTTATTCATACTGCACCAATGGATTAATCCTTTGACTATGTGGCTTACGCTAGGAACTTTTGTTGGTTATGCAATTATTTACACGGTAATCCTTAAGCCTTTGACACCTCAGAACATCGTTATTGGCGGTGCTTCGGGTGCTATGCCTCCCGTGTTGGGCTGGGCCGCAGTGACTGGTGAGATAGCATCAGATGCATTGCTTTTGTTCCTGATCATTTTTGCTTGGACACCACCTCATTTCTGGGCATTAGCACTCTACAGAAAAACTGAATATGCGCAGATTGGTATGCCAATGTTACCGGTTACTCATGGTGATAAATTTACACGCTTACATGTTTTATTGTATACGATCATACTTTGTCTTGTAACATTGCTTCCTTATATCTCACAAATGAGTGGATTAATCTATTTGGTAAGCGCGTTGGTACTTGACGCAATTTTTCTTTACTACGCTATACTGATTTATTTAAGATACAGTGATCAGCTAGCACGTACGACATTCAGATATTCGATTCTTTATCTCGCGCTTATCTTTGTTGCTTTACTTGTGGATCATTATTTTTATTTTTAACGTAGATTTATGATTGCTAAAACCCCGATCTATCGAACGGGGTTTTTTTATGGAAACAGTTTTCCGGGGTTAAGAATATTATTAGGATCAAATAGTTGTTTGATCCTTTTCATTAAGGCTAAAGTGGAGGGATCGATTTCTTTATGGATATAAGCTCGCTTTTCACTACCAATGCCATGTTCGCCTGACAGAGTGCCATTGAGCTTTATGACTAAGTCAAATATCTCGTTTAAGCATTTGTCAGCACGGTCATTTTCTTTGACATCATCCGGGTTGATGAGCAGATTGACATGAATATTGCCATTGCCGGCATGTCCAAAATTGACATTCGCAATTTCATATTGATGAGTAAGTTTGGCTAATTCATCTAAAAATTGCGGTAGTGTATCTACTGGTACCACGATATCTTCATTAATTTTTTTTGGTGCAATATCACGTAAAAGTGGTGATAAAGCCTTCCGGGCTTTCCATAGGTTTTCGGGATTAGCTGCTCGCTCTGCATGTAATAATCCAGGGTTGTGGCATGTAGACAAGATGGTATCTATGATTCCAGAGAGGTCATTCTCAGATCCATCGACTTCGATCATGAGCATTGCTTGAGAGTAAGTGGGTAATAAATCTGGGAAGTGTCTGCGTATAAGGTTCAATGATCCTGCATCCAGGAATTCTAGCGCACTAGGGCCTTTTGACATACCCATGATTGCTGTGATGGCATCTGCACAACTAATGGCATCACGATAATGTGCTACCAGACCACCTTGCTTTTCAGGTAGAGGAGTAAGTTTTAGCGTAGCTTCTGTAATAACGGCTAAGGTACCTTCGGAACCAACAAGTAATCGTGTAAGATCATATCCAACAACTCCTTTTGTTGTATAGCAGCCTGTTTTAATGACTTCACCAGCACCCGTAACTGCCTTTAATCCTAACACGTGATCACGTGTTGTGCCGTATTTCACCGCATGAGGACCGCCTGCACTTGTGGCAAGATTGCCTCCGATACTCGAAAAGCCTGCACTCGACGGATCGGGAGGCCAAAAAAAACCATGGGGCTTAACTGCATTCTGTATTTCTTGATTGAGTACCCCGGGTTCTGCAACAATGACGCGATT
>CAYNXU010000245.1:0-2898 GCA_964401225.1 uncultured Nitrosomonas sp. | reverse complement strand
GGACGGGACTTTAACCCGCTAGATTTACTGCTGTTACTGCGAACAGGCTGTCCGAAAATAGGCTGATCTACTGCGGACGAACCTGCCACGCCGGATTTTCCGATCCTTTTCGTTAAATAGAACGACTATTCGCCTCGAATGATCGAAAAATCCAGCTCTGTCAGCTTCACCCTCGCTACGATCGCTATTCTTGGATAGCCTCCTAGTGTCACATCTATTAGTAGAAAAATATCAATAAATCATGTCTCTGCCTGCAGACTGACGTGGCATTTTTCGAACAGCCATAAATTTATCTGCAACCCTATGGTCACATCATAAAATAATAAACAAGCTGAATCTTGCAGAGAATTCTTATATCCGCGCTTTAGATTTAGCGCTCCAGATTCTGCTTCCGACCAATCAAATTGGTGATAAATGTACGCATGACCCACAAGAGATCCATGCGAAGCTAATTCTGCCACCGGGGATCACCCCATGAGCAAAGAATTTCTCAGAAAGTTAAACTTTACAATTATTAATTAAGGATTCTATGGCTGTTCTAAGAGGTGACTCAGGCATAGCCTGGGCTAATTGATTCAAATTTTGTGTCGCTATCTGACTAAGCGGTAGTTTTTGTTTAGTCGAAATATTAATTTCACTCTTCGGGTAATTATGCACTCCAATCTGGATAAAGATTGAAATTACTTGGGAACCCAATTTATCTAATAATGATGGAACGATATGTTTTAATCTTGCTGCTACCGCGCCACTATCCGCATATATGATGAGCTTTCCATTAACGAGTTTCCCAATGACGCAATGTTTAGTCAATTGAGGAGGCACAATTTTCTCAAAGGTATGCTGTAATTGTATGATTTGATTTATTGAGGCGAACAAACAGCGCTGTGCTGGCATTCCGCCAAGAGCCTTAAGAAAGGTATCTACTCTGCGATAAGTCATACAATTTTGTTATGTAATTGTTATTTCAAAAAAGACACTGATTTAGCGCATATTAGAAAGGATAGTCCCAACTAAATTATGCACAGACTTCTCGCACTTCAAAATTCAGCATTTATACCTTCTTCTGCTGAAAGAAAACTGGATAAAGGATGATAAAAACCGAATCTTTAAGTGCAATCAATATATAGAATATAGTAAAGAGTACTTCTAAAAATCCATATTTGCGAGCATCCGCTGCGCGGATTGCCTGCTTACCCCGCTTCGTCACAATACGTCGTTGCTCACAAAATATGTTTCCCTACATATCAATTATATGCTGCATCAACATTTTTTGTTCCCGCCTCGTCTTGTTCAAAACCCTGAATTTTTAGAAGCGCCCTAAAATTGAATATTCTATTTGTTACTGCTAATACCCTATACAATCATGATATTAAGCATGATCTCACACCTATGCAAATTTTAACTGCCTCCGTTCGCTGATTAATCCTCGTTATGCAAGTCACTGGAGCGGTCTATAACGCCAAAGCAACAACGCTCTCCATTTTTTGCAATACATTCTTTATGTTCAATATCTGCTTTTAATAAAAAAGCTAAAAAACTTAAATCAAACGTGCAAAACCCTTGATCTTGCTTGGCGAGCTCTTGAAAAACGCAGTTGCTGGCGACAATCTCCGCATAATCATCAGAAATCTGATTTACATTCGCATCATAACCCAGCTCACTCAAAATTTCGGCCACTTCTTGAAGTCTGCCATTCCGAGAAGAATGCTTTTTAATGCGCTCTCCAAATCCACTCCCCACCTGCTCTCCTAGCTCAGTCAAGCAAGCTTTTAATTCTTGCTCTCCTAGATTCTTATTCACCCAGGAAAGAAGTAGCTTTGCAACAAAAGAATACTGCCTTTGGAATAACTCTAAACCGCTCAACGTGAGTGTATATACTTTACTTGGCCTTCCCCCTGTACTTTCAAGCAAGGCACTCTGGATAAAACCGTCACTTGCTAGACTGGTAAGATGTTGATTAACTGCATTACGAGAAATGGTCAACAAATGCGATAACTCATCTACAGTTAACCCTTTTCGGTGATGAAGCAAAGCTGTTAGTAAAGATTGTTGACGCTGGCCTAAAAGTGATAAAGCAGACATGTTGATCAATATCTAAGAATTAATGAAAGTTTAAGCATATTTATATTGCAAAAGTACTGAAATATGCAGTATATTAAAAATTCCTAGGTAAAAAAAGAGGAGAAAGTGATGCTTACTTATTTAATTTTAGTATTAGCAATAGCTGCTGTCGGTGGCATTTTTCTTGCTACAAAGGTATTCTCAGGGCAATTAGCGCCATGGCCATTATCTATTGTACATGCTTTGCTAGGTGCAACTGGCTTGATTATGCTAATAATGGTAATTTTAGAAGGCTCCGGTGACGGTCGTCTTAGCGCAGCACTTGGTTTGCTCGTCATTGCTGCGCTAGGAGGATTCTATCTAGCCTCAATACATGCAAAAGGCACTGTTGCACCAAAGAATGTAGTGATTATTCATGCCGGGGTAGCTGTAGCAGGTTTTCTCACGTTACTCAGCGTAATGCTTTAAGATAAAAGGATCAGTAACATGAAGCACCCTATGCACCCAATCTTAGTTCATTTTCCCATTGCAGCGTGGTTTATCTCTACCATAGGAGATATCGCAGGCTTATTCACAAATGAACAGGTTAGTTGGGGAGCAGGGGTGCTGCTTGTTATTGGAACGATTACCGCATTATTTGCCATGATCAGCGGCCTAATTGAGTTCAGTAAGATTGATCCACAAAACCCGGCTATGAAAATCGCTAATCAACATATGATGTTTGTGATGATTAGTTGGTCTTTTTATGCAGTAAGCCTGTTCTTGCGTCTAGATGGAGCTACTCTTGGGCAACCAGGTGTAATTGCCATCATTATGTCCCTTATGGGATTAATTTCT
>CAYNXU010000244.1:0-2910 GCA_964401225.1 uncultured Nitrosomonas sp. | reverse complement strand
CTAGTATAAGTAGTTTTTGTAGAATGCATCGAGCTAACGCGGGATAATCTGTTATAGATCTATCCCGCGTTGTGCTTTAATACCTGAATAAAACGCATGCTTTATATTCCGGAACTCAGTTACGGTATCAGCGGCTTCACAAAGCGCATCAGGTGCGTTGCGACCAGTGATGATGACATGTTGCATCATGGGCCTTTTGTTTAAATCCTGCAAGATTGATGTCAAATCAAGCCAGCCATAGCTAATTGGGTAAGTTAACTCATCTAAGACTACCAAATCAATGGAGGGATCTTGTAGGAATTTGCGAGCTTCTGCCCAACCACGCTGGGCAGTTTCCTGATCGCGGGCAAGATTTTGCGTGTCCCATGTGAAGCCTTCTCCCAACACAAGCCAGGTAACGCCAGTTTGTTGACGCAAGAAAGCCTCTTCACCAGTGTCTGAGCGTCCTTTGATAAATTGTGCTACAGCTACGCGCATACCATGACCAAGCGCACGAACGACCATACCAAAAGCAGCGCTGGATTTTCCTTTGCCATTACCTGTATGCACTAACAGCAGTCCTTTTTCCTGGTCAGCCTTGGCTATCGCTGCATCTATAATTTCTTTTTTATGTTGCATGCGAGCGCGGTAACGTTGCTCCCGGTTCAGTGTATCGCTCATAGCTAATCAGTAGGGTAATTGGTTCGAAATTTATATTACTTAAACGGATTCATGATTGGTAGCGTAAAGTAAAGAAAATGTTCCTTCCTGGCTGATTAAAGAAGGCTACAGTTTCGTAATGCTCATTAAACAGATTTTCGAGGCGTGTCTGTAAACGCCAATTCTTAGCAAAAGCGTATTCTGCCCGTAAATCTACCCTAACATAACCATTAAGTGATCGAGTGTTAAGCGGATCATCAAACCGCTTGCCTTCGGTCAACAAAGTACCACCTAATCGGTATTTATTAAATTGGCGATCAACATCGATTCTAAAAGTATGTTTGGCACGACGGGGTAATATTTTGTCTTCACTCGAAGACGTATTTTCCGGGCTAAGGAGAGTAAGATTTGCATTAAAATTCCAGCCCCTGAATTGGCTATTGAAAATACTTTCTATTCCCTGGATACGTGCACGATCGATATTAACTGAGGTAAAAGTGTCCATATCAAAAGTTATCAAATTGCTGATGTGAGTTTCAAATAGATTGACAGACAGTTTACCTAAACGTGAAGTACCAGTTGCACCTACCTCAAAGCTGTGTGATTCCTCGGGGCGAAGATTGGGATTGCCAGAAAATTGAAAATATAAATCATTAAAATTAGGTGCTTTGAAAGCATTGCCAAAGTTTGCATTTATTCTGAGACGTTGAGTGATTGCGTACCCCCAGGCAATACCCCCTGTAATCCAGTTTCCGAATTGTTCATTGTGATCCCAACGCAGAGAAAATTGCATGTTATGATCAGCAAAAGCAGCCTGATGCTGAGCGAAAAGTCCCCAATTTTTACGAGACGTTTCTATAAAATTTTCCGTACTTTCGACTTGATCGTTAAAGTAATCAACACCCGCAGTCAATAGTTGTTGTCGGCTAATCGAAAAATTGTTTTGCAGAGACAATAAGTCTCGCACGGTATCGAACTGGCTCATGAAAATGTTTCTGGTGAAGCTATCTGATTTCTCAAAACTGCGACCCCCAGTCATATTCAATTGCCAAAATGCAAAGGGCGTATAGCGAATCGATCCGCCAAAAACCTGTTGGTTTAATTTGGAGCGGTTAAAAAAGCCATCAAACTGCGTTTCCCCGGCACTATGCAGTAGATGAGCATCTACTTCCAAACGATGATCGAACCGATAGCCCGCTCGCAAAGAACCTGCAAGATTGCGATAGCCATCTTTATCGTTTTCAGGCTCAGTAATGAAGCAACCTGCACTTTCTGAACCCGTGCAAGCATTAAAACCACGTGTGCCTATTCCACTTGCGCTGAGATTAAACCAGCCACGTTCTCCCCCACCTGAGAGACCGAAAGAACCATTGATAGAATTGTAACTGCCTCCCCCCAGGCTTATATTGGAATTAAGCTTACCCCCCCCTTTACGCGTAAAAATCTGGATAACCCCGCCGATTGCTTCTGAACCATACAGGCTGGAACGCGGCCCACGTACAATTTCGATACGTTCAATCTGGTGAATGGGAAGATTCTCGAAAGAGGTTGTTCCTGTTGTGACAGAACCTGCTCTAATACCATCGATCAGAACAAGTACATGGTCAGATTCAGTTCCACGTAAAAAAAAGGAAGTTTGCTTGCCGGGCCCACCACTATTGGCAATATTCAGGCCGGGTATGCCACGTAATAAATCTTCCATCGAGCGTGCTTGTAGACGTTCAATATCCGCTCTGGTAATGACACTGACCGATGCAAGTGTTTCATCGGTTGTTTGAGCACTACGGGTTGCCGTAACGATTACTGGAGGTTGGATACTGTTGTCTGCAAATGCAGTAGCGACTTGGCTTAGATATAAGCCAAGACACAGTAAATAGTATTGTTTCATTGAATTCTTCCTCCGCGCACACCCGCGCGATAGCATTGATTAGATGTCGGGTAGTGCAAAGGAAGACACACGCCAGATGACGCCTAAAGTTAAGTTCATACTGCGTGCATGTGCCGTATTGCCCTCCGCAATACCATAAAGTTACTTCAGGCCGGTCTCCGGGCTTATGAGTGGACATAGTGATCCAGTATCTGCGCCTTCCCGTGTAGTTACACAGTGGCATGTGACAGATGGTTGACTCATTTACCGTTGCGGGGGCAGCGCTGGCATTATCCAGAGTAGCAGGATGCACCAGCTTCCCGTTTCACCCCTGGGATGTATTTCCTGGGGCACCTAAAGTAGGGAGCAGAAACTAAAGCAAAAGATTATTTATGTCAAGCGTT
>CAYNXU010000243.1:0-2924 GCA_964401225.1 uncultured Nitrosomonas sp. | reverse complement strand
ACTATGAGTGACAAAAAGAAATTGACGACCAGCGCAGGCTGTCCCGTTGCGGACAACCAGAATGTAATGACAGCAGGTCCGCGCGGCCCGATGCTGCTCCAGGATGTCTGGTTTCTAGAAAAATTGGCTCACTTTGATCGCGAAGTCATTCCCGAACGTCGCATGCACGCCAAAGGCTCAGGTGCTTACGGCACCTTCACTGTAACGCACGATATCACGCGCTATACTCGGGCAAAGATTTTCTCCCAAGTCGGTAAAAAAACCGATCTGTTCGTTCGTTTCTCCACGGTTGCGGGTGAACGCGGTGCGGCTGATGCTGAGCGTGATATCCGTGGCTTTGCTGTTAAATTCTATACCGAAGAAGGCAACTGGGATTTAGTGGGCAATAACACGCCTGTCTTTTTTCTACGTGATCCTCTGAAATTTCCTGATTTAAATCATGCCGTCAAGCGTGATCCCCGTACCAACCTGCGTAGCGCAAGAAATAACTGGGATTTTTGGACACTGTTGCCAGAAGCACTACATCAGATCACCATCGTCATGAGTGATCGTGGCATCCCGGCAACCTATCGGCACATGCACGGTTTCGGCAGCCATACTTTCAGTTTCATCAACGCCGATAACGAACGCTATTGGGTAAAATTTCATATGAAATGCATGCAAGGCATCAAGAATCTGACAGATGCTGAAGCGGAAACCCTCATCGGCAAGGATCGCGAAAGCCATCAGCGCGATCTTTACGCAGCTATTGAAAGCGGCGATTTTCCGAAATGGAAATTTTGCATCCAGATTATGCCGGAAACGGATGCGGGCAAAGTACCCTACAACCCCTTTGACCTGACCAAAATATGGCCGCACAGCGATTATCCACTGCTTGAAGTCGGCATACTGGAATTGAATCGTAATCCAGAAAACTATTTCGCCGAGGTAGAGCAAGTGGCTTTCAATCCTGCCAATATCATACCGGGTATTGGATTCTCACCAGACAAAATGTTACAAGGGCGGCTATTCTCCTATGGCGATGCCCAGCGCTACCGCCTTGGTGTAAACCACCACCAAATTCCAGTCAATCAACCGCGTTGTCCAGCGCATGGTTATCATCGCGACGGCGCTATACGGGTAGATGGTAACTTCGGTAGCACCCAAGGGTATGAACCTAATAGCTTGGGTGAATGGCAGGAACAACCCAACTTCGCAGAACCTCCCCTTCATCTGGAGGGCGCTGCCGACCACTGGGATCACCGCGAAGATACCGATTACTATTCTCAACCAGGCGCTCTGTTCCGTTTGATGTCCCCTGCGCAGCGACAAATCCTGTTCGAGAATACCGCTCGTTCCATAGGCGGCATTCCACGTGAAATTCAAATTCGTCATATCAAACATTGTTACAAGGCTGACTCTGCATATGGCAAAGGCATTGCCGATGTGCTGGGGATTGCCTTGGAGGATATCCCTCAGTTGAAAAGTTAGTCACCTCAATGAATCAAGCAACTTATTCTAAGTGTGGGCGCACCGCACGTGATACGACGCCGCAGTCTTTCCAAACTGCCAATCAGCCGTGCGTCCGCTTTGCATCCCTTGTCAATGCATAACACGTGGCCAGCCTCTGTGCGTTAACGACTGGCCGCCATTCCTGAACATCACATGCTTCTCTCTATACCCTTCACACTTCAAAGTTAAACCCACCAGAAAAAAATATTCAATTCTACTAATTTTTTATTTTAATACTTCAATAATTATTGTATTATTGCCTAATGGATAATCATACGGCAGCCATAATTTTTGAATCACTCGCGTCAGGTGTACGCTTGAATGTCATTCGATTGCTCGTAAAAGCCGGCCCCGCGGGACTGGTAGCGGGGGAAATTGCAGCAACCCTGGAGTTACCCCCAACCAACCTGTCGTTTCACTTGAAAGCGCTAAGCCATGCACAACTGGTGAACGTAACCCAGGAAGGACGCTTTCAACGTTATCGTGCCAACCTATCGCTGATGCAAGATTTGATTAGTTATTTAACCGAGGAATGCTGTTCAGGACAACCCGAGCAGTGCTTTCTTAATGCTCCAGACGATAACTGCGCTGAAGCAAAATCATCTATCCCGTTAACCCAACTCACAAATTCCAAGTTATGAATGTGTTGTTTCTTTGCACCGGAAATTCCTGCCGCTCCATCCTCGGCGAGGCCATTTTCAACCACCTGGCACCTGATGGCTGGCGAGCCATGAGCGCTGGTAGCAAACCTACTGGTCAGATACATCCTCGTACGCTCACATTGCTCATGCAGCAGGGTATATCGACTGAAGGCTATTACAGCAAATCCTGGAACGATCTGCCAACCACCCCTGATATCGTATTGAGCGTCTGCGGTAATGCCGCCAACGAGACCTGCCCAGCTTATCTCGGCCCGGTATTACGCAGTCATTGGGGCGTTGAAGACCCAGCACATATCACTGGCAGTGATGCCGAAATCGAAACCGCTTTCATGACTGCCTACCGTATCCTACGCCATCGCATCGAAACCTTTTTAGCCCTACCCCTGGACCGATTGCAGAACGACCCTGCTCGCCTGAAAGTGGAATTGGATCGTATCGGCTCGCAAGTTCACTAACTCATTAAGGAGATAGTTCAATGACAAGCATTCAAGTGTACGACCCACCCTTATGCTGCAACACCGGTGTATGCGGTGCAGATGTCGATCAGCAATTGGTGTCCTTTGCCGCCGATATCGATTGGGCAAAGCAACGTGGCGCCAAAATCGAGCGTTTCAACCTTAGTCAGCAACCAACCGTTTTTGCCGATAACGCCACGGTTAAAGGCTATCTGCAACGTTCCGGACAGAGTGCGTTACCCTTGATCCTGATTGATGGGGAAGTCGCGCTGGCTGGACGCTATCCACAACGCGCCGAACTCGCTCATTGGCTCGG
>CAYNXU010000242.1:0-2986 GCA_964401225.1 uncultured Nitrosomonas sp. | reverse complement strand
CCTTTGAGGGGCTAACAGAAATAAGCCTCCGGCTTTGCCGGAGGTAATTTAACTGCAAAAATTCATTTGTATAAACTCAGTAATGGGTGCGATTGCAAGCGCTGGGTCAAGAAATCAATCATAGTTTTAACGGCTGTGGGTTGATGTTTACGAGTGGGGTAAACTAAAAATAATTGGTCTGTATTGACAGAATATTGCTCAAGTATGTTTACTAATTGGCCTGCCGATACTTCGGTATGGCACATAAAAGGGGGCATTAAGGCAATTCCCGCACCAGCCGTCGCAGCATCTTTCATTACACTGTAATGATCCACGCTGAGCTTGCCGTGCAGTTGAATTTCAGTGCAGGCGTAAGGTGCTTTTTTTGGGGAGTAACTGGTTACCTGAATGGTTTGCTGGTGGGTGTGGCGAAAAAGAATATTTTCATGCTTACTGAGTGCGCGCAATGTATCCGGGCGACCATGCTTGCCCAGATAAAAAGGGCTTGCGTAAAATTTGAGCGGAAGCTCACCCAGCTTTTTGGCAACTAGACTTGAATCCTGCAGTGTGCTGGCACCCATACGAAGTGCTAAGTCAAACCCTTCATCGACTAAATTTATCAAACGCGAAGAAAGATCTACTTGCACGAATACTTGTGGATAAAGTCGCATGAAATCCGCAACCAGACTTCCCATGAAGAACATGCCAAATTCTACCGGCATAGTTATTTTTAGACGCCCTTCGGGTTGTTTCTGCATATTCTTGATACGGCATAACGTATCTTCAATCTGCTGTAGCGAAGCATGAGCCTGCTGAAATAATAATTCACCCGCTTCAGTTAGTCGCAAGCTGCGTGTCGTGCGGTGAATTAGGCGAATGGCCAGATCATCTTCTAGCCGCTGGACGGCTCTGCTGATAGATGCTTTAGGTTGATTCAGTTTACGTGCGGCCGCACTGAAACCGCCTGTCTGGATAACTTCTTCAAAAATAACCAGATCGTTGAGGTTGATAAGCGTAGTAAGTGTCATCATTGTTCCATTGGAAGCAACAGATAATCTTATTATAAGGTATTTATTCATTATGTGGATCAATGGTATGGTATTGACACGATCACTCATTTTTGGAGAAAAATCATGTTTCAAACGATTCATAATGTAGCCACTCGTTGTTTAACTCAGCCAACGATAGCCAGTTTACTTTTTCCGCTGGCGCGTATCTTGATTGCGCTCATATTTGTCATGGCCGGTTTTGACAAGCTAAGTGCGGGCTATGATGGTACTGCACAGTACATGGTCAGTAAGGGAGTGCCTGCCTTTTTATTGCCCTTGACCATCGTGCTTGAGATAGGGGGTGGCTTGGCGCTGATGCTTGGCTGGCAAACACGTGCTGCGGCATTGTCGCTTCTGGGGTTTTCGTTAGCTACCGGGTATATTTTTCATGGGGGTACAAATGATCCTATCCAGCAAATCATGCTCATGAAAAATATCAGTATTGCTGGAGGATTATTGGTACTTGCTTTGAATGGTGCAGGGCGTCTCTCTTTAGATCGCAAACTATACAGTGATGGCGCCTAAATCTTTTATCGACAACGGAGGAACTATGTTAGAACTCAGACCCGCTGGTGCGCGTGGTATTACTCATGGGGAATGGTTATATTCACAGCACACATTTTCCTTTGGTGATTATATCGATGCAACGCAAATGGGTTTCTCAGATTTACGGGTGATCAACGAAGACCGCGTGCAGCCTGCACGGGGTTTTGCTACCCACCCTCATCGTGATATGGAGATTTTTTCCTATGTACTCGAAGGCGCACTCGAGCATCGTGATTCCATGGGTACAGGGTCGATCATCCGTCCCGGTGACGTGCAGATCATGAGTGCAGGAACGGGGATTACCCACAGTGAAAATAATCCTTCTAGGCATGAGGTCGCCCATTTTCTGCAAATATGGATTGTGCCCAATCAGATGGGAGTGAAGCCGCGTTATCAGCAACACCATTTCGATGCCGCTGAAAAGCGGGGGCGTTTGCGGTTAATTATTTCGCCCACGGGTGAGAATGGATCGCTTTCGGTATACCAAGATGTGCGCGTGTATGCAGGGCTATTTGACGGAGATGAGCAATACACGCTGGCCTTGCCTGCAAACCGTTATGCTTATGTACATGTCGCGCGTGGCTCGCTTGAAGTAAACGGACAATCTCTGAACGAAGGGGATGGCGCGCGCATATGCAACGAGCGTGAACTTGAGTTTAAACATGGCCAGGCTGCTGAGGTGCTGGTATTCGATTTGAGACCACAAGCGTTAGCTGATTAGTTTCTGAGCTCATCTGGGATACGTGCTTGTAAGGTTAGATCAAGCACTCAATCTTTGTTGGCTTAATTTCCCCGCAGCTTGCTGCGGGGATGCGTTATTTGATCTAAGCACATTGAGGTCATTTTCTCGGTATGTGTCTAAGTTATCCGATAGTAAATTGGCAGCTGTAAACCACAATCTTGAATTTCTGTCATTGTTTTGCAATTGGTTGATCGATTAGAAATTGGCATTTCAGTGGAATAGTAAGGGTTGGGCAGATAAGTTGTACTCAAATCCATTCCAGGCAGTATGGTAGACTTTACTCATGGTTGCTGACATCATAAATCTATCTAAATTACTCTATGGGAAAACGGTATACATGCGATGAATGAAAGAAGCTGGGACCGTTTATTGAAATCGATCGAAGATGGCTTGGTTGTACCCGTGCTGGGCCCTCAAATCCAGATTGTCCAAGGCAGCAATGATTCATTTCAGGCGCAGGTTGCGCGGCAGCTTCTAAAATTTTATGACAGTGATATCAGCGATGCGCCATTGCCGCCTTTTCGGGAGTTAAATGAAGTTGTCACTCGCCTCAAACGCGATCATCCTATCCAGGATTTATATGGCGACATTCACGATGCCATCGAGAAACTCACTTCCAAAAGTGAGGCGGCTATTCCAGATCCGATCAAACAAATTGCAGCCATCACCC
>CAYNXU010000241.1:0-2988 GCA_964401225.1 uncultured Nitrosomonas sp. | reverse complement strand
TGCTCAACCAGCCTCGCTCTCGCTACGATCGCTATTCTCGGACAGCCTCCTAGGAAATTTAGAAATATTCAGGTTGATATGGTTTTACCTGATTTTGTCCAGCTACGAGTGGTGTCAGATAGCCATACTTTGTGCAATTGCTCAGCTTAGAACTTTTGTTCCAACAGGTTTGGTGCCATCGGTAATATGTGGTTAGAATCGATCGTAGCGTTGAGCTTACGACGGGCACCGCAGGTTTTGCCGCTTACAGGGAATATTTCCTTGATCTTGTCGCGTAATGCTCGATTCTGTCGCGCTAGATATGACAGATATGTGCCGCCTGGCTTTCTAATTAAAGAAAAATTATGGGTAACTATTTGATGATAAATGATTTTATTGCTTGTGTTAAAGCTGGGCAGGCAGTCGATTTTCAAGAAACGATGACGGTGATTGCTGATGCGTATGATTATCACCCGACAGAATTCAGTAATGGTATTCAGCAACCATTGATTAATGAAGCGGGGCAGAATGAGGGCTCATGCAAAATTTTTGCCTTCGCCAGACTGCACGGCTTAACTCAAATCCAGACCCTGGCTTTGTTTGGTAACTATTATCGCAAAGATGTGCTGGAAAACCCTGAGGGCAAAGATCACCAGAATATCCGCATTTTTATGCGGGATGGCTGGGATGGGATCGTTTTTAAAGGCGATGCGTTAACAACCAAACATGCCGATTGATGTACTGATAGTTGGCCAGGGGCTAGCAGGTAGCTTGCTAGCGTGGGAGCTAATGCGTCAGCATGTCCGCGTGATGGTGATTGATAATGGTGAGACCAATGCATCTCAGATTGCTGCGGGGTTGATCAACCCGGTGACAGGTTTACGGCTGGTGAAAACGGCTGAAATCGAACGTTTATTGCCGGTTGCCATGCAGTGCTATCAACAATTGGAGGCAGCGTTCAAGCAGCAGTTTTTTATGCCGATTCCGATGTTGCGGGTATTAAAGAACGAGCGCGAGTGGCGGCTTGCTCAGCAAAGATTAGAACAAGCTGAGTATCAGACATTTTTGACGAATTACTCAGTTAGTCTTGCTGGTATTAACAGTCCCTTTGGTATGCTGCAGCAGCGACAGACGGGCTATTTAAAAACGCGCCAATTATTGACACGGTTACGGGATTTTTTTGTGGCGAATGATTGTTACCAGCAAGTTACATTGGATTACCGGGAAATCAAATTTAAACCCTGCCTGCAATGGCGTGACTTGCGTCCACAACATATTGTATTTTGTGAAGGCTATCGAGCCACAGTCAATCCTTGGTTTGGCAGATTGCCGTTCCAGTTAGCGAAAGGTGAGATTATTAGTTGCAAAACTGAAGCAGTCTATCCGGATCAGATTGTGAATTTTGGTTATTGGATGATTCCCACTGAACCGCATCAATTCAGGATAGGCGCAACTTTCGATCCCGTAAATCTTGATACCCAACCTACTGAGCATGCCAGCAACCAGTTACGGCAGGCGCTGGTTGAGGTTTGTCCCAGTATACAATCGATTGAGATTGCTGAACATCAAGCAGGTATTCGTCCGGCCACTCTGGATAAACAACCTTTTATAGGTCCACACCCGGTATATGATCATTTGCATATTTTTAACGGTTTTGGTGCCAAAGGCAGCTTGACAATTCCCTGGTATGCTCGTCAATTTGTCGCTGCCTTGAATCAAGCTGCGTCGCTTCCTGTTGCCGCTCACATCCAGCGTTATTATGACTCGCATTTCTTACCGGCTTGAAATAAGACATTACATTATTCATTAGTATTTGCAGCAAAGAAAGGGACATGCCTTTTTCTAGGGAGCCACATCAGTAAGCAGGTAATCCACGAAGCGGATGCTCGGCAATCGATAAATCGTATAGTATAAAGTGTTGCGGGTAGTGGTATGAATGACTTGATCAGCGCTACATGCTTGGTGAGCGTGCTGAATCCATATTTCTCGATCACACATAAAAAGATAGTGATTGTAGTTATCCTGTAATTATTGTTACAATAATTATCATGTCAGCCAACCATCAATCCAATCATGTACCATCCACTCGAAAACGCTCACCCGGTGCTGGTCGTAGAGTGGGTACAGGTAAGTTCAAGGAGTCAACCCTGGTTATTCGCATACCTGCGAGCCAGGCGCCTGTCATTCAAAATTATCTTGCATCCTATCAGCGCAAAAAATTGGGTATTTATAGTGATGGTGTGACAGATTTTATGTTGCCTTCGCTTGACCGTCAGTCGATCAAGCTACCACTTTATTCTTCTAAGGTATCGGCTGGCTTTCCCAGTCCTGCCGAGGAGCATGTCGAGAAACGCTTGGATCCCAGTGAATTCTTGATCGATCATAAGGATGCCACCTTTTTTGTTACGATTCAGGGTCAATCAATGATTGACGTGGGTTTGTTGCCTGGTGACAAAGCGGTGGTGGATCGTTCCAAGATTGCTGCAGCGGGTGATATTGTGCTTGCAGTGCTGGATGGCGAATTTACCATCAAAACACTTAGCTACAATAAAGACGGTAGCATAAGACTCCAGCCTGCCAATTCAACGGGGGCTTATTCGCCGATTGATGTTACGGAAGCGATGCAATTTGAGGTATGGGGAGTCGTCACAGGTTCATTTCGTCGCTTCAAGTAAACCATGCGTAGCATTGCGCTCATTGACGTCAATAACTTTTATGTTTCCTGTGAGCGTGTCTTTAACCCAAAGCTGAGAAATAGACCGGTCGTCGTTCTCTCTAATAACGATGGCTGTGCTATCGCTCGTAGTAATGAGGCTAAAGCGTTAGGCATTCCCATGGGCGGGCCTTGGTTCAAATTTAAGGATTTAGCCAAACGACACGGGGTGATTGCTCTGTCCAGTAACTATGCGCTGTATGGTGACATGAGTAATCGGGTCATGAGTATCTTGCGTGACTTTAGTCCCCATCAGGAAATTTATTCCATTGATGAATCGTTTCTTGATCTTACAG
>CAYNXU010000240.1:0-2995 GCA_964401225.1 uncultured Nitrosomonas sp. | reverse complement strand
CCTAGCATTAAAGAATAGTCTGTTCTGGGAGTTGATGAGTCTGAACTGCTGGAGGCATTTGACGTCATGCAGATTTGTATTGCTTTCAATCTCTGCGGGTTCAATTCCCCGCCCCTTGGGGCGAAAGCTGGTTGAAAACCAGCAGATTGAAGAGCGCAGTTAATACCCCGCAGCTTGCTGCGGGGTGCTTTATTCTATTAGCTGATAAATAACTGCTAAGGTCGATGTTTAGTTACTGTTTAAACAAGGAAAAACCTGGATTGTGCAGAAGGGCTGCTGCTATAAAAAAATGCTGTTCTGGATGATGCTCTGTGTACCGGTTTTGTCTTGGGCTGGGGGAGAGCGTATCGATATTGGCCGTTTTTCTCAGAACGACTTGAGCGGCTGGCAACCAAAAGAATTTGCGGGCAAAACGCATTATGTTCTGGAAAGTAATGATGGCAAAATTGTTCTGCGTGCTGACAGTGATGCTGCTGCTTCGGGGCTTTATCGCGAGATGGAGATCAATCTTAGCAAAACGCCCTTCCTTAACTGGTCATGGAAGGTAAGCAACCTATTGACAGGTAACGATGAACGTACTCGTGCTGGTGATGATTATCCAGCAAGAGTTTATGTCATTTTTTCTGGCGGAATGGCATTCTGGCGTACGCGCGCGATTAACTATGTGTGGTCGAATACACAGCCTATCGACAGTCACTGGCCTAATGCTTTTACCGGTAATGCACGTATGGTTGCGGTGGAAACAGGTTCGGAGCGGGTTGGTCATTGGGTGAGTATGCGCCGCGATGTACGTGCTGATTATCGGCGTCTGTTCGGTGAGGAGCCACGGCGCGTGGATGCTGTAGCAATCATGACCGATACGGATAATACGGGTGCGACCGCCACGGCATGGTACGGTGATATCTGGTTTTCTGAGCAATGATACACCCGTGATGATGGATGAAATGGTGCTGGTATTGGTCTGCAAACGCCCCTCGCTTGGGATTGGCAAGCAACGCCTAGTTGCCAGCTTAGGCAGGGAGAAAGCGCATCAGATTGCGCAGGCACTGTTAAACTGCGCACTAGAAGATGCCAAAAGCTGGCCGGGGCCACTGGTCATCGCACCTGCTTCGGAAGCGGATCGTGAATGGGCCGCTACTTTGTTGCCAGCATCAACAGCCAGGATACAGCCCCAGACAATCGGTAATCTCGGTCAACGTCTCAATGAGCTCGATAGCAATTTACGAAATGAAGGATTAAAACAACTGGTTTATATCGGAAGCGATGCGCCATTATTGAAAGAAGCTGATTATGTTGCATGTCGGGTTGCTTTACAGCTTCACGATACCGTGCTGATACCGGCCTCCGATGGAGGGGTTGTGTTGATGGCGAGTCGCCACGCTTGGCCCGTGCTCACGGACTTACCGTGGAGTACTGATCAATTGGGAGCCGCTTTAATAGATAATTGCTGTAGCATTGGACAGTCGGTGGCAATTCTGGAGCAACGTTCTGATGTGGATGAGCTCAAGGATTGTTTGGAATTGGTTACATTACTGCAAAATGATGAGCGGTCAGCCCGCCAGCAACTCCATGCATTAATGTGTGATATTGCTAATACAATTAAAGCTAGCCATGCTAAATTTTAGTATTGTTATCCCTTGTTATCATGATGAGCAGAAACTAATGCAGCTACTTGGGTCGTTGCAGAAACTACCGCAATTGCCTGAGCAAATTCTCGTAATCGATGGCGCAAATGAATCAGCCTGTCGTGATCTATGTGCTCAGTATGGTGCGCACTGGGTAGCGAGCGAACCTTGTCGTGGGCAACAGCTGTTGACAGGTGCAGCGTTAGCGCAAGGAGATATACTCTGGTTTTTGCACGCAGATGTGCGTTTACCCCTAGATCCGCTGGCAGCGATGACTCAAGCGCTGGTGCAAGGTGCGATTGGAGGCTATTTTCGTTTTTGCTTTGATGAGCCACGTGCCTGGCCTGCTTGGCTGCTGGAGCCTGCAATTGCTCTGCGTAGTCGATTAGGTGTGCCCTATGGTGATCAGGGTATATTTGTTAGGCGCGATGCTTATTTCGCCGTAGGCGGGCATGCACCTTGGCCCTTGTTTGAGGAAGTACCTTTGGTGAAGGGATTGCGTCGCTTGGGGCATTTTCAACCTTTGTTTGAACCCTTATGGGTTGATTCACGCCGTTGGCAGCGTGATGGCTGGTGGTGGCGTACCTGGCATAACCGTAAATTGGCTATACGCTTTGCCTGTGGCATGCCGCCGGATAAATTAGCGGAGCAGTATCGCTCTCGTCACCCCTGACAATTTTATAATAGGAGAAATCTCATGCAAGAGATCGTTCAAAAATACTACGGTGAAACCCTGACTAGCTCTGCCGATCTGCAAACCAATGCTTGTTGCACCGATACAGGTTTGCCCGAGTATGTTAAACCCTTGCTGGCTAAAGTTCATGATGAAGTATTAAGTCGCTACTATGGTTGTGGCTTGGTACTACCGCAGTTGCTGGATGGTCTAACTGTACTGGATCTCGGTTGTGGTGCGGGGCGTGATGTCTATGTGTTATCTCAATTGGTTGGGGAGCAGGGCCAAGTCATTGGCATTGATATGACTGAGGAGCAATTGGTCGTGGCGCGAAGGCATGAAGATTATCATCGCCAGGCGTTTGGCTACGCCAGCAGTAATGTGCGTTTCCTGAATGGTGATATTGAGCGCTTGCATGAGCTTGAATTAGCCGATGCCAGTATCGATGTGATTGTATCCAATTGCGTGATCAATCTGGCGCCTGACAAAGCAGCAGTGCTGCGTGAAGCCTGGCGGGTACTGAAGCCAGGTGGAGAATTGTATTTTTCCGATGTGTATAGCGACCGGCGCATTCCAGCCATGTTAGCCCGGGATCCTGTCTTGTATGGCGAGTGTCTGGGCGGTGCTTTGTACTGGAACGATTTTCTCCAGCTTGCGCGCCGATGTGGGTTTATTGATCCCCGGTTAGTGGATGACC
>CAYNXU010000239.1:0-3005 GCA_964401225.1 uncultured Nitrosomonas sp. | reverse complement strand
CTCGGGTTCGGAAAAAATCAGTGCCAAGAATGTGTTGGATTTTATCGACGCCTACCTCGCTGATTTCAAAATTGCGCCACACGCTGGCCTGCCCCGTTTCTGCGGTGGACTGGTAGGCTATTTTGCCTATGACACGGTTCGTTACATTGAACCAAGACTGGCTGGCCATGCCCGTCCGGATACATTGTACACACCTGATGTGCTGTTATTGCTATCCGAAGAATTGGCTGTGGTAGATAACCTTTCTGGCAAACTTTATCTCATCATCTATATCAATCCAGCGTCAGATAATGCATATCAGGCAGGACGAAATCGGCTGAAAGAGCTGCTAAATAAGCTCAGGCAACCCTTATCCATACCTGTCGAGAAACCGAGCCGCTCAAGTGATGCCGTTTGCGAATTTAGTGAACCTGAGTTTATTGCTGCCGTAGAGCGAGCCAAGCAATACATTGTGGATGGCGACATCATGCAGGTCGTCCTTTCCCAGCGTACCAGCAAGCCCTATTCAGCGTCCCCGCTTGCGCTTTATCGTGCGCTGCGCAGCCTCAATCCCTCGCCCTACATGTTTTATTACCATCTCAATCATTTTCACATCGTCGGTGCCTCACCAGAAATTCTGGTACGGCTTGAAAATGACATGGTCACGGTACGACCGATTGCCGGGACACGTCACCGTGGCAAAAATATGCAAGAAGATTTGGCATTGGCCGCTGATTTACTGGCCGATCCCAAAGAACGCGCCGAGCATGTCATGCTGATGGATTTGGGACGCAATGATATCGGCCGTGTCGCTCAAACCGGCACGGTTAAAGTGACCGAAAACATGCAAATAGAGCACTACTCGCATGTTATGCACATTGTTTCCAACGTCGAAGGTAAACTCAAGCCGGGTCTGAATGCAATCGACGTATTACGCGCCACCTTCCCGGCAGGCACGGTTAGTGGCGCCCCTAAGGTTAGGGCAATGGAAATCATCGATGAGCTAGAAATTTCCAAGCGCGGCATTTATGCGGGTGCAGTCGGCTACCTAAGCTTTAATGGCGATATGGATTTAGCCATCGCCATCCGTACCGGTGTAATCAAGGATGGCAAGCTGCATGTCCAGGCAGGCGCCGGTATCGTTGCCGACTCCGTACCTCACAGTGAATGGATCGAAACACAAAATAAAGCTAAAGCGCTATTACGTGCCGCGGAAATTGCTGAAAGCGGGCTGGACAGCAAGATCGATTAAGATTTTAGTTTATCTATCTGCTCAACCCAATCGGATCAACCTGAAAAGTTGCGCCACAATTTGAACCGCTCTGCACGGGCGCATTAACGATCAGCTTTTCCAGATCCTCACCCAATGTCAGCTCAGTCTCTAAGCTTATCTGAATCTCTACTAACATTCCCTGCTCACATTTCAATTTGACCCGATCTCGCGCAGCCGATCCAAGCACCGCTGCCAGTCGATTCAGAAAATCCTCGGTACGCACTTGTTGGCCAATCCTGCGATTCATGAAATAAGCCATCCCCGATTCATTGAATTGGCGAGTTAAATCCACTGACAGGTCAAAATATTCCTCCATTGACCAGGCCGTCTGGCAAGTACCATGTTTATGCCACTCATGACGCTTGAGACAAGATCCAGCTTGCACACTCGGCATGACTTCAGCCAGGGCCGCATGAGAATCCGCATCTAATTTAACTTCCGGGTAATCGCAAAAATTCTGTTTCTGCGTGCTAACTTGCCCGCAGAATGCATAATTTGTTCCACATTGTTGCTTGTTGGGCCATAATCCGTGCAGCGTAAAATGCCGTGCTTGATAAGAAGCAGGATCAGTTATTTGGCATTCTGGTTTCTGAGGCTTAGTTTCACAGAATGCAGGCTGCCACGAGAGTGCGAGTACATAGCTATCTGCGTGTCCTGCAGTGCGACAAACATTGTTTCCCGTTCCACTCCCATCATCCGCCAGGAACTGGCCGCAATCTGCGTTGACCCAGCGTTCCTTTGGGCTCGCGTTAGGAACCACAATTCGATACCAACTGGATTGAGTAGGCCTGTTTGCCTCGAGTGTCTGGTATTTCTCTCCCACTTGAAGCTGGGCATGATCCGGGTTAGTCCGTTTATTTTTTGATACATAAGCTGGACAGGATTGCTGCGCAGTAAATATTCCTTCGGCCTTAGCTGCCCAAATTGGAGAAGCGCAAGCCATAGCCAGCATCATCAACACTTGGAAGACAGTGCGCATTCGTACAAAAATCATTTTCTCTCCTTTTATACCAATTCGCTGCAGAATAAACTACAAGCACAGTGCAAAACCTTAGGGTCTTTCATACACCCATCTAACCAACGCATCAATCGCTGATCGTGCATTACCTGCTTGAGGGTGATTGACAAAGAAAACGACCGCGATACGCCGCCCTTGATGGTCCAGCACATAGCCTGCAATCGCCATGACATTATTGAGCGAGCCGGTTTTCATATGCGCCTTACCCACAACCAGTGTTCCCCTGAAGCGGTTTCTCATCGTACCATCCAGCCCGGCAATGGCCAAAGATGACATAAATTCCGGCATGACTGGACTGTGAAACGCCGCCACCAACAATTCCCCCATGTTGTAGGCACTGATACGCTCAATGCGTGATAGTCCCGATCCATTCTCTACAATCAGTTCAGGAAAACTGAGCCGTTTGGTAAACAACCATCGCCGTAGAGCCCCATTGGATTGATCGAGTGAAACGGATGCCATACCATTTGGCGGTATCGCCGTTTCCCCCAGCGCTAAATAGAGTTGCCGCGCGGCGACGTTATTACTAAATTTATTTATCCCACGAATGATTTCAGCCAATGGAGGGGAATGATACACGCTGAGCGGGGATACCCTCTTGGGCACCACATCATTACGCACAGCACCCTGAAATGATCCACCCTGCTGCACCCATAATTTCCTGAACAAGTCATGCACATAGGCCGAGCTTTCATGCAAGCTCAAATGATAGGTATTTTGACCGCACTGGCTAGC
>CAYNXU010000238.1:0-3009 GCA_964401225.1 uncultured Nitrosomonas sp. | reverse complement strand
GCTGTTAAATCTTCTATGGAGCTCAGCCTACGTTGGGCGGAGCGATCAAAACGTGCGCACGAGGGTAATTCCAATGCGCTCTTTGGCATTATCCAGGGAGGCATGCATGAAAATTTACGAGATCAATCTCTTGCGGGTCTACAACAAATAGGATTTGATGGCTATGCAGTCGGGGGCCTATCTGTAGGCGAGCCCAAACAGGACATGCAACGCATTCTTAAGCATATCGCCCCCCAATTGCCATCAGATAAACCCCGTTATCTGATGGGCGTGGGCACACCCGCAGATATCGTCTATGCAGTCTCTCAAGGTATCGATATGTTCGACTGTGTCTTACCTACGCGCAATGCACGTAATGGTTGGTTATATACCCGAAATGGTCTGATTAAACTGCGCAATAGCCGGTACCGCCTGGATACTTCTCCGCCGGATGAACAATGCCACTGCTATACCTGCCGCCATTTTTCTCGTGCCTACCTCCATCATTTGCAACGAACAAACGAGATACTGGGTGCGCGACTGAATACCCTGCACAACCTTCACTATTATCAGCAACTCATGACCGAAATTCGTGCGGCCATTGAATCCGGCGAATTTGAACAATACGCACTAGAATTTCAAGCATGATACTACAGCATGTTAGAATGCTGCTTTTAATCTTTTTCTTCGGAGGAAATATTATGTTGATTAACGATGCTTTTGCTCAAGCGGCTAGTAGCGCTCAACCTGAACCGGGCTTAATGAGCTTCTTGCCGCTAATTGGGATTCTTGTCATTTTTTATTTCCTGTTGATTCGCCCGCAATCCAAGCGCGCAAAAGAACAAAAATTAATGAGAGAAGGATTACAGAAAGGGGACGAGGTTATTATCAGCGGTGGTGAATTAGGCCGTGTAACCAGTGTCGGCGAGAGCTACATTTCCATTGAGATCGCACCCAATGTTGAGATCACTGTACTTAAAGCAGGTGTACAAACCTTATTACCCAAAGGTACGCTAAAAAGCATCGATACAGGCAAAAGTAATAAAGTAATTAGAAATAACAAATCACAGAAAGCCGGTGATTCTCAAGAAAGCGGTAATGAGGATACCAACGTGACATCAACTACCGAATCACCAAAAGAAACCTCAGAAAAAAACTGAATTTCCAATAAAAGCTATCCACTTTTGGCCAATTTAGCCATTTCTGCATCGTTTGTTTAATTCGATTTATAGATTTAAAGATTGAAACCATGAACCGTTATCCTATCTGGAAAAATTTGATTATTGTATTTTCGCTTGTGATTGGGCTGCTTTACACGTTACCCAATTTTTATGGCGAATCACCCGCAATACAAATTTCACCGCTACGAATCACCGCAGAAACAGGCTTGCCATTAGCACAGAAAATAGAGGAAGCACTCAATAAGCACAGCATTACGACGGATGGCACCCTGATCGAGGGAAATAGCATCAAAATTCGTTTCGCTGATACGGATATCCAAATTAAAGCCAGAGATCTTTTGCAAGCGGAACTGGGATCAGATTACATCATCGCACTTAATTTGATTCCAAATTCTCCGCAATGGTTAAACAGTATTGGTGCATTACCCATGTATCTAGGTCTTGATTTACGTGGCGGCGTTCATTTCATGCTACAAGTTGATATGGATGGGGCATTATCCAAATCACTCGATCGCTATAGTACGGATATTCGCAGCAGCTTCCGTGAACTAAGAATTCCCTCTGCTGGCCTAGATAGAGAAAATTTGCAGCTTATCATCAAATTTAGGGATGAGCAGTCGCGCTCAAAGGCTGAAACTGAACTGAAGAAACTCTATGCTGATCTGGAGTTACGTACACAAGATACCGACAGAGATTTTCGCCTGCTAGCAACTGTTAAACCGGAAGCGCACACTCGTATGCAAAGTGCGGCCATACAACAAAACATCACCACCCTCCGCAATCGCGTTAATGAACTCGGGGTAGCAGAACCTATTATCCAGCAAGCCGGAATAGATCGCGTTATCGTGCAATTACCCGGTGTTCAGGATACCGCCAAAGCTAAGGATATTCTAGGAAGGACTGCCACCCTGGAAATACGGATGGTTGATGATGAAAGTGACCTTGACGCAGCCTTACAAGGAAAAATTCCATTTGGAACTGAGCTATTCACTGAGCGTGGCGGCAGCCCTCTGCTAGTAAAAAAACAAGTGTTACTGACAGGTGATCGTATTACTGATGCACAGCCGGGGTTCGATAATGATAATCAACCTGCAGTTCACGTTAGCCTTGATAGCAATGGTTCGCGAATTTTCAAACAGCTTACCCGGACTAACGTCGGCAAACGTATGGCCATTTTACTCGTTGAAAAAAATCATGCAGAAGTCGTCACTGCACCGGTAATACGTGAAGAAATTGGCGGAGGACGCGTACAAATTAGTGGACGCATGAGTAGCGTTGAAGCACGTGATGTCGCTTTACTGTTACGTGCAGGAGCGTTGGCTGCACCGATGGAGATTATCGAAGAACGTACGGTAGGTCCTAGCCTGGGTGCCGATAATATTTCTAGAGGATTCAATTCAACACTATTCGGATTCCTCGCTGTCGCCCTGTTTATCATGGCTTACTATAGAGCGTTTGGTGTAATTTCCGTCCTCGCGCTGAGTGCGAATCTTTTACTCTTAATCAGCTTGCTTTCAATCATTCAGGCGACACTCACTCTCCCTGGAATGGCTGCAATCGCACTCACCTTAGGAATGGCCATCGATGCTAATGTTCTTATCAACGAGCGTATTCGCGAAGAGCTCCGTACTGGCATATCACCCCATATTGCCATTAATGCCGGCTATGAACGTGCATTTGGAACCATCTTGGATTCGAATATCACCACATTGATTGCAGGTATCGCACTGTTTGCTTTTGGCTCAGGGCCGGTTAAAGGGTTTGCTGTTGTATTATGCCTGGGCATATTAACGTCTGTTTTCAGTGCAGTAATGGTTTCACGTGCGATGGTCAATCTAACCTATGGCGG
>CAYNXU010000237.1:0-3012 GCA_964401225.1 uncultured Nitrosomonas sp. | reverse complement strand
AGGTATGCTGAAATACCCTCTCCTGCTATAAAATTTTCATAGCAGATACCAACAAGAATTGCCTACAAACTATTTATTATGTTGCCGCAATGCCCATTGCACATGCTCACGCACTAATGGTGAAGGATCATTATTACGTGCATGCAGCGCCTCTATAACTTCTGCGGATGTAGGCGCATTCCCCAAACCGACCGCTAGATTGCGCAGCCATTGCTCATAACCGATGCGACGTATGGGGCTGCCTGCAAGCTTTAATTCGAACATTTCCTTATTCCATTGAAACAGCTCAATCAGCGACACGTCATCCAAACCGTTGCGCACTGCGAAATCAGCTTCTTGCGTTATCTTAGCAAACTTGTTCCAGGGACAGATTAATTGACAATCATCACACCCATAAACACGATTCCCGATCAAGGGACGCAAGGCTTCTGGAATGCTGCCTTTTAGCTCAATCGTCAAATAGGAAATACATCGCCTGGCATCGAGACGATAAGGCCCAATAATCGCCTGGGTAGGACAAACATCGACGCATCGAGTACAGCTTCCACAATAACTCTCGGTGGGGTCGTCTACAGGCAGCGGCAGATCGGTGTACATTTCACCTAGAAAGAAGTAGGAACCCGCCTCTCTTGATAACAGCAATGTATGCTTACCTCTCCAGCCAAGACCAGATTTTTTGGCCCATTCCACTTCCATCACAGGTGCGCTATCTGAAAAAACACGATAATTAAAATGACCTATTTCATCAGAAATGAAGTCAGCCAGTTTTTGCAAACGCGCACGCATAACTTTATGGTAATCGCGTCCCACAGCATAGCGTGAAATAAACGCTCTGCTGCCATCTCGTATAACACTCCAGCTTTCTTTTGCATCGGGTGGCATATAGTTCATCCGCACCGAAATCAATCGCAGCACTCCGGGCACGAGCTCTGCCGGACGAGTACGCTTAGTACCGTGTTTTGCCATATAATCCATGTCGCCGTGATAGCCCTTTTCCAGCCACGCGAATAACCCTGCCTCGGCTGGAGACATATCGGTGCTTGCATCGGCAATACGAACATCTTGAAAACCAAGTTGCTTGCCCCAATTTTTAATCGATTGTTTTAACGAGACCATATCTCGCAATGAATTCATGGAGTTTTTTTCTTGCATAATCCTTCTCATTCTGACCCTGGTACGGAGCAACCTATCATTCTAACGCTTGCGGATGAAACGGCAATGCTTGCACTCGGTGAAAAAATTGCAAAACTGTTACGTCCCGGATTAATTGTTTTCCTGAGTGGCGACCTTGGTGCAGGAAAAACCACGTTAACTCGCGGTATTTTGCGCGCAATGGGGTATCAAGGAAAAGTAAAGAGTCCAACATACAATTTGGTTGAAATCTATAAATTTTCTAGGTTATACTTGTATCACTTTGATTTTTATCGCTTCGACGATCCGATGGAATGGGAAGAAGCAGGCTTTCGTGATTACTTCAACGCGGACACCATTTGCCTAATCGAATGGCCTGAGAAAGCCGATAATCTTTTGCCAGATGCGGATATTAAGATTTCTTTTCGAATCACTCAACCAAGCCGAGAAATTAGCATTCAACCAGGAACGGAGAAAGGAAAACAATGCTTAATACACTGGTAGATTCTAGAGTTCCCTTAAACGTTCTTATGAATAAGTACTATCGTATTTTATTTCTGTTTTTTTTCTCATTCACTGCCATCTTGATATCCTCATTCAGTGGTAATGTGAACGCCAGCACACAGGTTACATCCACACGCCTTTGGGCAAGTGCTGAATATACACGACTGACTCTCGAATCCAATCTACCGATTAAATATACGCTCAATACACGAGAAACCCCTCAAAAAATCATTATGACGCTGGAAGGTGTCGCCCTCACTCCGGCGCTTGAAAGTTTGTCAGGGAAAGTTGCTGCAAATGATCCGTTTATTCGCGTAGCGCATGTAGAACGTCCCGGGCCGCATATGTTGCACCTGGTGTTAGGGCTGAAAACCGATGTTGCACCCAAGGTATTTACAATAGAACCCATGGAGGGATTTGGTCACCGCCTCGTATTGGATATCTATCCCTCCAAGCAACCGGTTGTTTCCCATAAAAAAGACGATCCTTTAATGGCGCTGGTATCCGAGTTCGAAAGCAGGCGAACCATGCGAAATCACAATCAAAAGCCCTCTGGCGCATTATTAACAGCTTTTGATCGTAAACCTAATAGATCAATAAATTACATTATTGCAATTGATGCGGGGCATGGCGGAAAAGATCCTGGTGCAATCGGTCCGAAGGGGACACGAGAAAAAGATGTTACCCTAGCCATTGCCCACAAGCTCAAAGCAAGAATTGATAAAGAGCCCAACATGCGCGCTGTATTAATTCGTGACGGAGATTACTTTCTACCTTTAGAAACACGACGCACAAAAGCGCGTCAAGCAAATGCTGATTTATTTATATCAGTGCATGCAGATGCTGCTCCTAGACTCCAGGCACGTGGCTCTTCTGTATATGCATTGTCTGAAAACGGCGCCACGTCGACGACAGCAAGCTGGTTAGCTAAAAGAGAAAATGAGGCTGATTTAATTGGCGGTGTTCAGCTTAATAATAAAGATCATTATCTTAGAAAAACGCTGATAGATTTATCATTAAATGCTACTATCAATGACAGCATCAAGTTTGCCAGCAACGTTTTATCAGCGATTGGCAATATCAACCACTTACATAAAAGAGATGTGGAACAGGCAGGATTTGCTGTACTCAAATCACCCGACATCCCATCTATCTTGGTAGAAACTGCATTCATTAGCAATCCAACTGAAGAAGAAAAGCTTAGGAGCCAGGCATATCAAGATAAAATGGCGGATGCGATTGCTGCAGGAATTAAACGCTATTTCGCCAATAGCTCAATACCCGCGCGTACTGAGCTGGCACAAGTTGATTAATTGATTTTTTTAGGAAATTGAAAAAACTACACTATCGATTAGGCGTTTAAAATGAGAAACATGC
>CAYNXU010000236.1:0-3060 GCA_964401225.1 uncultured Nitrosomonas sp. | reverse complement strand
GACAAAGGTGATTTACCTTACTTAAAGTCCGGATGTATGGCTGCAATCTTTACCTTCTTGAAATCATAGATTGAAGGCTTTGCAAAAAAGTGGGCGTCCATGTAAGGCTGTCTGAGAATAGCGATCGTAGCGAGGGCGAGAGCTGGTTAGGTAGGATTTTTCGATCATTTGAGGCGAATAGTTGTTCTATTTAACGAAAAAGATCGGAAAATCCGGCCAGCCAGGCTCGTCCGCAGTAGATCAGTCTATTCTCGGACAGCCTCCTAGCAGGCTGTAGAGAAACCCCGCTTCTGTTAGTAAGTCACGAGCTGGTCTTTGAGTCGTTGGAACGTCCGAAATCTCCCATACTGATGTGCCCACTTTTTTCTACATTGATGACGTAGATTTTTCCTGCGCCTGGCTGATGAGTATTGGCTACCGTCATTACGGTATCAAAAATAGTGTCAACCAATTCGTCAGGTGAAAAAATTTCAATGCGCTTTTTCGGTGTATAAGGTGAGTAATCCTGGGTATTGGCAATTTTTGCCTGCCCGAATCCCTCGCAATCTGAAACACTCATGCCCGGAAAACCGGGGATTTCCAACAGAGTCTGGGTTAGTTTCGCCAGCATGAACGGCTGTATATAAGCACGAATTTCTTTCATGATATCCCTTGAGTTTTGTTTTGTTTATCAAAATAGCGGTAGAGTACGGGAAGCATGAACAGCGTCATGATTGTTGCCGTGACCAGACCGCCAACTATGACTACTGCAAAAGGCTTGGCGGTTTCCGATCCAATGCCAGTGGATAGTGCGGCGGGCAAAAGTCCGAGCATCGCCATCAACGCAGTCATCAGTACGGGGCGTAGCCGGGCGACAGAGCCTTGCAAGATTGCTTCATTGAGCAGCATTCCTTCGAGGCTAAGTCTATTGATACGGGAGACCA
Organism: uncultured Nitrosomonas sp.; assembly: GCA_964401225.1. Classification (GTDB taxonomy): domain Bacteria; phylum Pseudomonadota; class Gammaproteobacteria; order Burkholderiales; family Nitrosomonadaceae; genus Nitrosomonas. The sequence goes on along the minus strand of CAYNXU010000236.1, from coordinate 2,137 downwards.
GGATGATGCCGTTTTGTACCGCAATGCCGAATAACACGATAAAACCGACTGCGGCAGAAATGCTTAGGTGGATGCCGGTCAGTAACAAAGCTACCAACCCACCGATCATGGCGAAAGGAATGATCGATACAATCAGAAAAGCTTTTCTGAGCGAGAGGAAGGTCCAGAATAACAATAGAAAAATCATGATCAAGCTGACCGGCACGATAAACGAAAGCCGTTTCATTGCCCGCTGCTGATTCTCGAATTGACCACTCCAGACGATACGGTAGTCTGGATGAAGCGTGATTTGTTTGGCGACCTTTTTTTGTGCTTCGGCTACAAAGCTACCTTGGTCGCGGCCGATTAAATTACATTTAATGGCGATACGACGCATACCTCCTTCACGGGTAATTCGAGAGGCGCCTTGATTGATTCTGATATCGGCCAAATCAGCCAATGGGATATGACGGCCATCCGAGGATAGGACGGTGATATTTTCAATCGCTCCTACCGAATCACGAGCTGTATTGATTAAGCGAATTGTCACATCAAAAAAGCGCTCACCCTCCACCATCTGCGTAGCGGCTTTTCCTCCCACTGCCATCGCAATGACATCTTCTACATCGGCAACATTGATTCCATAGCGTGCAATTTTGGCGCGGTTTATGGAGATGACCATCTGAGACAATCCTGCCTGTTGCTCTGCGGCAACGTCCGTAGCGCCATCAATAGAGCGCAATATATGTGTGATTTGATCAGCTTTTTCCTGAAGAATTTTTAGATTAGGACCGAAAATCTTGATGGCAATCTCGCCTTTTACACCTGAAATGGCTTCTTCTACGTTGTCCTGTATTACCTGGGAGAAATTAAATTGTATCCCTGGGAATACATCGAGACGATTCCGCATCGTTTCGATTAGCTCATCTTTACTGTCAAAACGCCAGGTACTCCTTGGTTTGAGATCGATAAGGATTTCCAGATTATTAAATCCTTTAGGATCAGTCCCATCTTCTGGGCGTCCCAGTTGTGTCAGTACTGAGTTTGCTTCAGGAAACTCAAGCAAGCGCATGCGCATGTCTTTTTCCAGCTCTTTGGCCTTGCTCAATGAGATAGGTGTTGGCATGGTGACCGTCAACCATATATTCCCTTCATCGAGTTTTGGCATAAATTCCGTACCGATTTTTTGAATTGAAGCCAGCGATAAAGCCAGAGCCAGAGTTGTGCTGATAAGTAACTTGATGGGATGGCGCAATACTACTGCGAGTAATTTTTGATACCTTTGTTGCAGCTGGTCTATCAGTGGATTGTGTCGTTCCGTCAGTTTGGGGCCAATGAAATAACTCAGCAATGCGGGCACTAACGTTAAGCTAATGATCAGCGCGCCCAGCAAGGCAAAGCTGATGGTAAATGCCATAGGGGAAAATATTTTCCCCTCGACCTGCTGAAAGGTAAAGATGGGGATCATTGCGACAATGATGATGACTTTGGAAAACAGAATAGGCCGGGCCATTTCCCCGGCTGTCATCAGCATGGATTGCCGCATATGTGCCACGCTTGTCTGCTGACGCATCTCCATTGTCATTTTGACAATGACCGCTTCGACCAAAACGACTGCACTATCCACGATAATACCAAAGTCGATTGCGCCGACGGAAATCAAATTGGCGGAGACATTGGCTAAATCAACCAGAATAAAGGCAAATAGTAAGGACAGCGGTATGACAATGATGATTACCAATGAAACCACTATTCGACGAAAAAAAATAAGCAAAATCACCAAGATCAGTGTAATGCCTTCAAGCATATTCTGCTGAACCGTATGGACGGTTTTCTGGACCAGATCGGTACGGTCATAAATCGGAACAATCCTGACGCCAGCAGGCAGGCCATGATGATTCAGGAAGTCAATTTTTTCTTTTACCCCTTTCAAGACTTCAATGGTATGTTTGCCCTTGATGAGCAAGACGATACCCTGGACAACATCATCTTGTTCGTTATAACCGACAATGCCATTGAGTGTTTGCGGGCCAATAACGATCTCGGCAATATTTTTAACGAAAATCGGCGTGCCATTCCGGCTGGCAACGACTATTTCCTTGATTTCATCTATGGATTGCAATAAACCAATGCCTCGAACGACCAGCGCTTCATCACC
>CAYNXU010000235.1:0-3090 GCA_964401225.1 uncultured Nitrosomonas sp. | reverse complement strand
CTGGCGACGATAGCCAGTGCAACATAACGTTTAAAACCTTCAATGCCATGATCTGAGCATTTGTCTAAGCCGTGCACTTCCAGTGCGTTGATGGCTGATTCCACCGCTGAGTGTGCATGACGCGCTTTAACAAAGGCTTCGCTTTGTTCTACCGCTTTCCGTTCCTTGGATAGTTTGCCTTTTTTGGGCAGTGTGACGTGGTCGAGCAGCTGAGCCAAGTCAATCTGGTTGGCTGGTGAATGAAAGCCTTTATCAAAGCTGCAGGCGTTGAGTGCAGGGAAGCGCTTCTTGGCTTCTGTGACCATGGCTACTGCAATTTGATCATCCGTTTGTTTTGCCATCACATGATGATGCAAGATGAATTGATGCTGGTCTTCCAGAATACATACTTTGACACCCAACTCAACAGGTACACCCGCTTTACCTTTGCTGATCCATTCAGTGTGTGGCTCAAATAGGGAGAATACTTTTTCTGCGTGAGGAATGATCTCATTTTTGATGACACGACGTTCGATTTGGTCGATTTGGCGCTTGGCGTGTTGCAGGTAGCTCTCAATTTCCATCTTTTGCAGCAGCTCAGTAGGCGTCGTTGCGCTTAGTTTGCTTAAGGTGATGTGAATTTTTTCTAAATGGCATCGGGCTTGATCAATATAAGCCCGGTATGCTTGAATCATTGGTGCGTTATCTTGTTGGGCTCCTGCTTTGGCTTTACGGCGCTTTTTGCTCTGTGCACTGCGCATCAATCGTTTCAATCGGCGCAGGTTATAACAATATTGCCGCCAGTCACTTAATTGCAGGCTTTCACACCAAAGCGCTGTCAGTGTAATCGCTTTGCGCATAGCATCCCACAATAAGTTGATGTCAGTTGGAAAATGCACATCGGTTTCAACCACAAAGGAGTCGCACCGCCCACGCAGGGCTGCGTCGCCCTTTTTTACAAGAGCATGCCCTCCCTCAACAATGAGTTGGTTTAGTTTATCCAGCAGCTCTGGCGTGAGCAGGCCAACGTTATCCACCAGGGTTTGATAGGCGTATTGCTTGTCGTCATCATACAAACTGTGCCCCAACATTTCGCGTAACGTCTTATGCTGATTGACCAATTCATGCAAACGGTCATAGTCCGCATTCAGGTCCAGTCGTAATACCCCACAAACCAGGATGCTCCATAATGTCATGCCAGGGCGCCCAGTGGACTTATCCACCTTGGGGGCAATTTCACTGGCCAGTAAGGCAAAAACTTTCTCGCGCAATGCCACGTCCAGGTACAAGTGCTGCAATCCACGCAGTATCTTCGGTATGTCGTCTCGCGATCGCAAATCGAATTTGATTTGAGAGACATCAATTTCACCTATTTCCATCTGCACATTTTGCACGACGCGCATGTGTTCTCCACTCCAACGAAGTTTATATTTTGAGAGCGATATTTTCTCTGATTTCAGTCGAAGTTTGAGGTTATTTTGCCTAATAATGTGCAAAAATTAGCTAATAAAGCCAGTTTTGCCCAATTCCCTGGAAAACTTCGTTTCCAAAATTAAATGTAACCAACTGTTCTTTATAGATTCTGGGGGTTCTCGGGCAAGCACTAAATAGCTTGGCGACGATAAAAAGAAGTGGCAAACCCAACAAGCCAATCATCGGCTGCCAGAGCCACCAATTTGTAGCTACAATCACTAAAACAGCCGTGACAGCATAACCAACTGTTTTCAATGCCAGATCACTCGCTCGACAAGAATCCAGTGTCGATACGAGCATTGCGACAGTTTGACGGGTTTCAAAACTCAATCGCTGCCCCTTCAAAAGGTCTTCATCCGTGGGAAGAAAACTTAACATGCCTTCTACAGTACCCTTTGGCAGCGTAATCATCGCACGCATCGTGTCTAGAAAATAACGAAATTCTAATTCTTTTCTCACCCACTGCTGAAACAACTGAGATCGCCATTTATTCAGAAGGTTACTATCAAGAAAAAAGAAAAAACCACAAATCGGGAATAGCAGAATTAGACTGATAAGCGGTCGAAACTGCCCCACTATCATTGACCAAGCGAACGAACTCATAATAGTGATGCTGACAACAACAACCAGATTCCGATAATATCGCGCTCGCTGTTGAATCGTTTGCGTAATTGAATCAATCGCTATTCTATATGCTGACATTTTTTAAAATTGAAAATCTGATCTTGTTTATTGCCATCTGTTGCTGATTCACAATACGACCCCCCCGGGTGTAATGCAAGCCAAAATGATTACCGATCGCCTGCATACTTTACTTTCCGCTGACATAAGCATAAAAAAAACCAAGTCTCGCTCATGTTCCTGGGCGATCTGCATCAGTGGGTTCAGTTATGGCCCATTCGTTGAATGGCAGGAACTTATGGAAGTGAGTGTCCTGAACTAAGAGTTTGCTACAGCTTCACTACGAAACCCTCAGAATCTAGAAAAATCTGGTGTTTCAATTTTCCCATGGCGCAGTTGATTTTTTTCCCGCCACTACAAACTCGACATAATGCTGTATTGCTTCATCACTTCATCACAGCGTTCCCCGAAAGCTGCAGAAGCCAATCAATCATATCCGTCTGAATGGTGTTTCATATAGCCCCGCTGTGGCACTACTCCACAGTCATTCGTCCGCAGAACACACCATACAAGCTCTGACCAGATCGAAAACCACATAGCACGCAAATTCCAGAAGGTACACATCCTGCTGCACGATAATCGCCTTGTAGCAGCCCTGGAACACGTACCCCACTCGTCCATGCAAGCAATCAAAACGCTGATATAAACCCCACTCTTAATTGCTGCATACCCTTGGATAGATTTCCATCTAGCGTTTCGATAAGCAGATAATAATGAATATCCATTAAACAATAAGCATGAATGATCCAGTTAAAATTCTGCACAACTTCCGACAGTATGTACAGAAGGGGATTACGATCATCTTCGCTCAGAAAGATAGCTTCTCGTCTATCCCCGCCCACGAGAGGTAACATGATCCAACGTACCGCAAAACTCCGATTCTCAAGGGTCTAGACCTAACCCAAAGTTAGCTTAGAGCGTAGCAAAACGAAAAACCTGACCCTAAAGTGCAGCTTT
>CAYNXU010000234.1:0-3091 GCA_964401225.1 uncultured Nitrosomonas sp. | reverse complement strand
AAATAGTTCTGCATGCCAGTATGAACTCTCTACATTTTTTGTGCCCGGTTTCGCTATAATAGCGCTTTGTGAAGGATCGTTAACATGCGACTGATTCAGAAAGCACTCACCTTTGATGATGTTTTACTTGTTCCTGCTCATTCAGCAGTCTTGCCCCGAAACGTTGATTTAACCACGCACTTTACCCGTGCGATTAAGCTTAAAATACCATTGGTTTCAGCGGCGATGGATACGGTTACCGAGGCCCGTCTAGCTATTGCCATTGCCCAGGAGGGCGGTATCGGCATCATTCACAAGAATATGTCGATAAAAGATCAAGCGGCGCATGTCGCTAAAGTCAAGCGCTTTGAAAGCGGCATTGTGACGGATCCGATCACAATTCCACCCAATATGACTGTGCGTGGGGTGCTTGAGTTAATCCAGCAACACAGGATATCCGGATTGCCTGTCGTGGATGGTGCCAAAGTCGTCGGTATCGTAACCAACCGAGATCTTCGATTTGAAACCAATCTGGATCAACCCATAAAAAATATCATGACCCCCAAGAAACGCCTCGTGACCGTAAAAGAAGGCGCTTCCCGTGAAGAAGTCTTAACTTTGCTGCACAAATACCGGCTGGAGCGGGTATTAGTGATTAATGATCAGTTTGAGTTACGTGGGTTGATCACGGTCAAGGACATCACTAAGACAACCGAGCACCCTCATGCGAGTAAGGATGATCAGGAGCGGTTACGGGTAGGCGCGGCGATTGGCGTAGGCGAGGGTAGTTACGAACGCGCAGAGGCGCTCATCGAGGCAGGGGTGGATGTGTTAGTGGTTGATACGGCGCATGGACATTCACAGAGTGTACTTGATCATGTGCGTTGGGTTAAGGATCATTTTCCCAAAGTTCAGGTGATCGGTGGCAATATTGCTACTGCAGCGGCGGCCAAGGCATTAGTTGATAGCGGCGCTGACGCTGTAAAGGTTGGCATTGGCCCGGGTTCAATTTGCACCACCCGAATTGTCGCTGGGGTGGGTGTGCCGCAGATTACTGCTATCGAGAACGTTTCTAATGCATTGCAAGGAACTGGCGTGCCTGCCATAGCTGATGGCGGTATTCGTTATTCGGGCGATATCGCCAAAGCGATTGCAGCTGGCGCCAATACCGTGATGTTAGGCGGGCTATTTGCCGGCACGGAAGAGGCGCCTGGAGAAATTGAGTTATTCCAGGGAAGATCGTATAAAAGCTATCGTGGCATGGGCTCGCTTTCTGCGATGCAGCAAGGATCTAGCGATCGTTATTTTCAGGAAAGTAGGCCGCGGCATGAGGCTGACAAGCTGGTGCCGGAAGGTGTGGAGGGGCGAGTTCCCTACAAAGGATCGATTACCGCTGTCATCCACCAGTTAGTCGGTGGCGTGCGTTCGAGTATGGGTTATCTGGGTTGTCGTACCATCGAAGAGATACATGCCAAAGCTGAGTTCATAGAGATCACCTCAGCGGGCATACGGGAATCTCACGTGCATGATGTGCAGATCACCAAAGAAGCCCCTAACTATCACGTCGAATAAAAATTAATATCGTTATGCATCAGAAAATCCTTATTCTGGATTTTGGCTCTCAATATACGCAGTTAATTGCACGTCGTGTGCGCGAATCGAATGTTTATTGTGAGCTGCATCCTTATGATATCAATCCTCAATTCATTAAAGCATTCTCACCGGTAGGCATTATTCTGTCAGGCGGACCTGCTTCCGCATTTATTGAAGATACCCCGCGTGCGCCGCAAATTGTTTTTGAGCTGGGTGTGCCAGTTTTGGGAATTTGCTATGGCATGCAGGTTATGGCTGCGCAATTGGGTGGCTACGTAGAAAGCGCTAAGAAGCGTGAATTCGGCTATGCTGAACTCATTATTCAGGATGACAAGCTCTTTGGTGAAATTCGCGATCGTACCACTCCAGAAGGACAGGCACTGCTCGATGTATGGATGAGTCATGGGGATAATGTTGTCGGATTACCCAATGGCTTTAAAGTGATTGCGCATAATGCTGCGACGCCAATTGCGGCAATGGCTGATGAGGCGCGCCAATTTTACGGCCTACAATTTCATCCCGAAGTAACCCATACTTTGCAGGGAAAGGCAATCATCGAGCATTTCGTTCATAACATTTGTGCGGCCGGTTATGATTGGAACATGCCCGATTATGTAGAAGAATCGATTAGCAGAATTCGGGCAAAAGTTGGCAGTGACAAAGTGATCTTGGGTTTGTCGGGTGGGGTAGATTCTTCTGTCGCGGCCGTACTCATTCATCGGGCAATCGGCGATCAACTCACGTGCGTATTTGTGGATAACGGTTTGTTGCGCCTGCAGGAAGCTGAGCAAGTCATGGGAATATTTACCGAGAACCTTAAGGTGAAAGTCATTCACATTGATGCGAGCAAACAGTTCCTGGAGCAATTAAAGGGCGTGACTGATCCTGAGCAAAAGCGCCGTATCATTGGTCGAGAATTCGTCGAAGTATTCCAGCAAGAGTCAGCAAAGATTACCGATGCTAAATGGCTGGCGCAAGGGACTATCTATCCTGATGTAATTGAATCTGCAGGGAGCCAGACCAAGAAGGCGCATACCATCAAATCCCACCATAATGTGGGGGGGCTCCCGGATACGTTACATCTTAAATTGCTCGAACCATTGCGTGAACTATTCAAGGATGAGGTTCGTGAATTAGGTCTGGTACTGGGTTTGCCGCATGATATGGTGTTCCGTCATCCTTTTCCTGGGCCAGGGCTCGGTGTCAGAATTCTGGGTGAAGTGAAACATCACTATGCCGAATTGTTACGACAGGCGGATGCGATTTTTATTGAAGAACTCAAAGCGGCTGGTTGGTATGAAAGAACTTCCCAGGCTTTTGCTGTATTTCTGCCGGTAAAATCGGTTGGCGTCATGGGTGATGGTCGTAGTTATGAGTACGTCATTGCATTGCGTGCCGTGCAAACCCAAGATTTTATGACTGCCCATTGGGCAGAGCTGCCTTATACCTTGTTAGGAAAAGTTTCTAATCGGATCATCAATGAGGTACACGGCATCAACCGGGTGGTGTACGATATCTC
>CAYNXU010000233.1:0-3101 GCA_964401225.1 uncultured Nitrosomonas sp. | reverse complement strand
CAGAAAGACTAAATCCTTCGTTAACCAAGGTAAGTGAGGCGTCTTATTTTTGCTAGAATTGCAGATCTGATATGTGGATGCTTTTAAATACCCTACTTTCTTGGCAATGATCTAATTAAAATAATGATTTTTGCCATTTAGAAATTTCTAAATACTAAAAACCTGGAGTAGGTTTTCATTACATTACGAATTATCACTGTGGAGCAACTATGCAACATCTAGATGAAGTCAAAAATATCTTGGCCAATGTTCTTAACCTAGGGGAACGAAAGAATTCTCTTGGCAAAGACTCCGTTTTGCTAGGTAATATTCCTGAGCTGGACTCAATGGCAGTTGTCAATGTTATCACGGCATTGGAAGAGTATTACGATATTTCAGTAGCTGACGATGAAATCAGTGCTAAAACGTTTGAAACTCTCGGCAGTTTGACTCACTTTGTTGAACAAAAATTATCTCACTGACATGAGTATTGAAAATCCTCCTGCAGAACCTTTTTTTCTGAAAACAGAACATGGGGAGCGATTTTGTCTTTACTACCGACCATCTCAAAATAAACCCCTGCACGGCATATTTATTTATATCCATCCATTCGCAGAAGAAATGAACAAATCAAGGCGCATGATCGCATTACAATCCAGGGCTTTTACAACCATGGGCTTTGGTGTGCTTCAAATCGATTTATCTGGATGCGGCGATAGCCATGGTGATTTTAAAGATGCATCCTGGCATATCTGGAAACTAGATATTGCAGCAGCTAAGCAATGGATCGAATCTCATGTTAATGCGCCAATTTATCTTTGGGGGCTGCGTTTAGGCGCTCTACTCGTATTGGATTTTGCTAAAGACTCAAAAGATGTGTTTAACCACATTGTTATATGGCAACCTATAATAAGTGGCAACTCATTCCTGACTCAATTTTTGAGACTGAAACTGGCTAATCAGATGATCGCGCGTGATGCTAGCAAACTTACTGGAATACAGGCGATGCGGGATACGCTTTCATCCGGCATGTCACTTGAAATAGCTGGATATGAATTATCTTCACAACTCTTCTGTGCTATAAATAGTCTCAAAATGAGTGAATTAAGCGTGTCTCGAAGCAGTATTCACTGGCTAGAAATCATACCAGAATCAGGACGCCCGCTATCGCCTGCAGGATTAGCGGTTGTCAATGCCTGGAAACAATCAGGGATCGCACCAAATATTCAGCTTGTCCCATGCCAACCATTCTGGGCGTCACAAGAGATTACCGTATGCCCTGAGTTGATCGCAACAACACTCAGATTATTTACTGAAACTCACTCATGATCTATCACGAGCAAGCAATACGATTCCAGTGTCATGGCGCTTGGCTGTATGGAATTTTAAGCATGCCTAAGCAACCAATCTCGCGAGGCATACTTATTGTAGTGGGCGGCCCCCAATACCGGGTTGGTAGTCACCGACAGTTCACTTTACTAGCACGTCATTTGGCTTCACACAATATTCCGGTCATGCGCTTTGATTCTCGGGGAATGGGTGATAGTGAGGGGAATATTAGAACTTTTGAAGATATACAAGATGATCTACGTACTGCTATTGACCAGTTTTTCAACGCTATACCTCTTCTTAAAGAACTAGTTATCTGGGGGTTATGCGACGCAGCTTCAGCAGCACTTCTCTATGCCTATAAAGATCAGCGAGTGACGGGTTTAATACTGCTCAATCCTTGGGTCAGAACAGATCAAAGCGCTGCCAGAGCCTATATACGGCATTACTATGTTACGCGCTTTTTTCAACCAGAGTTCTGGAAAAAAGTAAGGAGTGGTCAATATAATCCAGTAGCTACAATCCAATTCCTGTTTCGATCTATTTTGACACTCGCAATTCAAAGAAACAAGGCAACTGCTCCTCATGATTCGCTTCATACATCCTGTAATCCTGCTCCCCTCCCTGATCGCATGCTGGATGGACTTAGTCGTTTTGCAGGCAAACTATTTATCATCACTAGTGGTGATGATCTTACTGCACAAGAATTTCTGGACCTAATCAATCAATCCAAAGATTGGCAAAAAATATTAAAAATAAAGGGAACAGAGCGTGCCCACTTGCAAGATGCCAATCACACATTCTCTAGTTCCGTGTGGCGAGAACAGGTAGCAACCTTGACGCAAAAATGGATTAGATCATGGTGAAGCGCATTCTTATGATCGCATACCACTTCCCGCCTTTGCAAGGTAGCAGCGGCATACAACGTACACTTAGATTTTCCCAATACCTACCAGAATTTGGTTGGCAACCTATTATACTAACTGCTCACCCAAGGGCTTATCAAAATATAAATCATACCCAGCTTGAAGACATTTCAAATCAAACCGCGATTTATCGCGCTTTCGCCATGGATACTTCCAGGCACTTGTCGTTCATGAAACGATACCCGCAGATACTTGCACTGCCAGATCGTTGGATCACCTGGTGGCTAGGCGCTGTGCCAACAGGATTATACCTGATTAAGAAATATAAGCCTGATATCATCTGGTCGACTTATCCTATTGCCACAGCACATCTAATTGGCTATACGTTAAATCGCATGACGAAGACTCCTTGGATAGCCGACTTTAGGGATCCCATGGTACAAGTAGATTACCCCTCTAACCCCCTCACTTATCGCGCTTATCAATGGATCGAAAACAAAACGATGTCTCACTGCACCCGAGCAGTTTTTACTACCCCCGGTACAAGAAATGACTATATCAACAGGTTCCCAACTATCCCGAAGTCTCATTTCAACCTGATTGAGAATGGATACGATGAACAGAGTTTTGTTTCTGCCGCGACATTAGTTGATTGTTCTTCCGGAAAGAAACAAATAACACTAATTCATAGTGGTGTTGTTTATCCTTCTGAACGTGATCCCACGGTTTTTTTTGAGGCTTTATCTGAATTACTTCAGCGAGCACTGATTACTGCGAATACGCTTAGGATCATTTTCCGCGCCCCCTACCATGATCGCTATTTGCAACAACTCATTGATCGTTTCGGGATCGGAACAATCGTCTCCCTTGCACCACCCATTGCTTATAAAGAGGCTCTGTCAGAAATGCTTTCAGCAGATGGCCTGT
>CAYNXU010000232.1:1193-3104 GCA_964401225.1 uncultured Nitrosomonas sp. | reverse complement strand
GGCCAATCAGGCTCGTTCGCAGTAGATTAGTCTATTCTCGGACAGCCTCCTAGCATGAACCCATGCTACACCTTTCATTATTCACCATCGGAATCATTTACTGGTTCAAACCACGCTAGTTTGGGCTGTAATTTAACGACTTCTCCCACAATAATGAGCGTTGGAGGAACTAAGTTAGCGTTTGCAGTAAGAACGGGTAAAGTTGCCAATGAGCCTACTACAATTCGCTGATTGCAAGTGGTTCCCTGCTGCACAATGGCTGCCGGCATAGATGCTGGAAGTCCATGCGCAATCAGTTGCTCGCACAATACCGGCAATCCAAGCAGCCCCATGTAAATGACGATAGTTTGTTGTGGCCTGGCAATTGCCTGCCAATCCAGATCAATACTGTTGTTCTTTAAATGCCCTGTAACAAAGATGCAGGACTGCGCGTAATCGCGATGCGTAAGCGGAATACCTGCATAGGAAGCCACGCCTGATGCTGCAGTAATGCCCGGCACTACCTGAAAGGGAATATGATACTCAGAAAGTGTTTCGATTTCTTCCCCCCCTCTGCCAAAAATGAAAGGATCACCACCTTTTAGCCGAAGCACACGCTTACCTTCTTTTGCTAGTCTTACCAATAAATGATTGATCGATTCTTGAGGCAACGCATGTTTATCGCGTTCTTTACCCGCATAGATACGCGTCGCATCACGTCTGACCATATCGAGAATAGTCGGCGATACCAGACGATCATATACGACAACATCAGCTTGCTGCATTAAGCGCATTGCACGAAAGGTAAGCAAATCCGGGTTACCCGGGCCCGCACCTACCAGATAGACTTCTCCGTGAGGCAGTTCGTCTGATTCGTGCTCAAGAGAGTGAAGCAGATAGGCTTGTGCAGCTTGATCTTTTCCCGAGAAAACCATTTCAGCAAATGGGCCTTGCAAGATTTTCTCCCAAAATAAACGACGCTTCTCGGGAACACTGAAACGGCGTTTGACATGCTCGCGGAATTTGGCTGCATACTTAGCTAAACGACCATAAGCTTCTGGTATCAACGTCTCAAGCCGCGCACGTAATAATCGAGCGAGCACAGGAGATGCTCCCCCACTGGAAATGGCGACAAGGATAGGGGAGCGATCCAGAATGGATGGCATAATAAAAGAGCACAATGCGGGATCATCCACGACATTGACTGGAATCCCCTGTTGGTTAGCCGCCTCAGAGACATGTTGATTAACTGCACGCTCATTCGTTGCAGCAATTACCAACACCACATCACGCAGATGCTTGGGATCAAAGTTCTCAGCATGATAAGTTACATTACCTAGCTGAAGCTGAGCATTTAACTCATCATTAAGAACTGGAGAAACGATCCTGACGTGTGCTCCCGCTTTCAATAATAGTGACGCCTTTCGGGTGGCGACTTCTCCCCCGCCGACAATCAAACAATTACGATTATGAATATTAAGAAAAATTGGCAGAAAGTCCATATAGCTGTCGACTTCCCATGCTGATTAGAGACACCTTTATCCTAGAGAGACTGTCCGAGAATAGCGAGGGTGTAGCTGGCTGAGCCAGATTTTTTATTCCTTTAAGGCGAAGACGAATGTGAATAGTCAGCCTATTTCACGAAAAGGATCGAAAAATCCGGCCTGCAAGGTTCGGTCGTAGTAGATCAGTCTATTATTAGGCAGCCACCTAGGTGCCCCCCCTCGTTAACAGCGCCCTCTGCCGCTTGAGATATTATATTGAATAATCAACCAGCTAATATACCATAGACTTCTATCAATAAAGCGTCTATCGCAAGCGATGAGCTATCTTAAGAGCGCTCTTTACAAGGTTTTCAACTGATCCTAACTTCAGCGCTCCTAGCAGGTAATTGAATTCAAAAAGGATAGATCTATAATTGCCGCTCAAGTT
>CAYNXU010000232.1:0-1093 GCA_964401225.1 uncultured Nitrosomonas sp. | reverse complement strand
CTCCTAGCAGGTAATTGAATTCAAAAAGGATAGATCTATAATTGCCGCTCAAGTTTAAGCAATTCATCGATCTTGAGGTCTATTTTGCTCTCTCCACCAAAAACCGTCCCTACTTTTCTTTCATTCAAATGATTCAGGTTAAATTGGTAAGCCTCGTTCGGCAATGGAAAGTATTTAACTTCCTTGACCAAAGCAGGCGCATTTTTCATGTAAAAATTCACAAATTCACTTACTTCAGGCTTATCTGCTGCTTTAGCATTGACATAGATAAAAATCGGGCGAGATAACGGTTCATAGCTTCCATTTTCCACTGTTTCCGCTGAAGGGATAATCCCACCGTTTCCATTATCAATCGCAACGGCATTTACTTTTTTCTGATTCTCAATGTAATAAGCAAAACCAAAGAAACCAAGACTATACGTATCTGTAGCTATACCTTGCACGAGCACATTATCATCTTCTGAAGCAGTAAAATCACCACGACTTGACTTAGCTTTGCCAACGATTGCTTCAGTGAAATATTCAAATGTACCAGAATCGGCGCCTGCACCAAATAATTTGATTCTCTCATCAGGCCAGGCGGGATTCACTTGATTCCATTTGATTACTTTTCCTTGGGCCGCCGGCTCCCATATTTTCTTTAACTCTTCGACAGTCATTGTTCTACTCCAGGTATTCTTGGGATTGACTGCTACGGTTAATGCATCGAAAGCAATAGGCATTTCTATATATTGCACACCCGCTGCTCTGCAATCTTCCATTTCAGAATGCTGAATCGGTCTGGAAGCATTAACGATATCGATTTCAGCCCGGCAGAACTTCTTGAACCCGCCACCGGTCCCGGATATTCCCACAGTTACTCTAATACTACCTTTTTTTGAAATCTGAAAATCTTCTGCAACCGCCTCCGTGACAGGATAAACCGTGCTCGAACCATCAATCTTTACGATAGGTCTTGCATTGGCCTGATTATTCATAGCAACTGCCATAGTTATAACTATGGCGAGAGGGAGTGTTCTAAACATAGATGATTTCAAAATGAGTGTCTCCTTATGTAACTACCTAAACGGCTGTTCCAGCGAAATTAAGGGCA
>CAYNXU010000231.1:0-3107 GCA_964401225.1 uncultured Nitrosomonas sp. | reverse complement strand
AAATTCGAAGGATTGATTCAATGATCGCTCTTTCAGTTAATGATGTTCAATTTACCTATTTTTAGGAGGTCATCATGCGACGAATCTATTTTTTAGTTCCTGATATCACTGTTGCCAAACGTGTCGTTGATGAGCTGCTTCTAGCGCGAATCGAAGAAAAACACATTCATGTCATTGCCAAGCGCGGCACCCCACTTGAGGAACTCCCTGAAGCTAGCTTGTTGCAAAAGAGTGATTTCATTCCAGCAGTACAGCAGGGTCTGGCGCTTGGGGGATCGACTGGCGCACTCGCTGGGCTGGTTGCCGTCGTTCTTCCGCCTGCGTCAACTGTGATAGCGGGTGGTGTATTGCTTGCAGGCGCGCTTGCGGGTGCGGGGGTCGGTGCATGGGTAAGTGGGCTGGTAGGAATGAGTGTGGGCAACCGACGGATTAAGGAGTTCGAGGATGCCATAGAAGCAGGTCATTTTTTAGTATTGGCTGATGTGCCAACCGATCGACTGGATGAAATAGAAAGCTGTGTGAAAAAGCATCTGCCTGAAGTAGAAGTCGAGAGCACTGAGCCTAAAGTTCCTGCGTTTCCTTGATTGTTAAACAAGCAAGCTTATTGAGCGTTTTTGATTCCTTCGAAAGGAAGCGCTGAAGGCATAAAATACAGCGCTTCCGTCTCCTGAGTAGCAGATTTCTGAATCTGTTCATGATATGAGTGATTGCAAGTTGCTCAAGGTACCCTTAATTGGATGAGTATCGTTTGCGCAGGGGACTAATCAGCAGGGTTAAGCAAAATAGCGTGGCTCCGAACAAAACAATCGTCGTACCGGAGGGGGCATTAAAAATATAGCTCAGATACATCCCGACGAGACCCGTGATAGCACCGATCATCATTGAATAGACAATCATTTGATTAAAACTATGGGTCAGGATTCTTGCTGTCATGGCGGGGGCTATCAGCGTGGCTGCAACCATGGTGACGCCGACTACGTTCAAGGATGCGATAACCGAAAAGGCAAGGAGAAGTGAAAACAGCAACTGCACTAGCGTAGTTCTTATTCCGAATATCCGTGCGGTTTCCTGGTCGAATATCGAGAAAAGTAGGGGTCTGTATGTGAAGAATATCGTCATTATCGCGATGATCGTGACGCTGCCGATCATCCATAAATCTTGATCCGTGATGCCAAGAATATTGCCAAACAAAACAGCTTCGAAATTTTGTCTAAAATGGCGTAACTTACTGACGATGGCTATACCTAACGCAAATATGGCCGTGGTGACTAAGCCGATAGCCGCATCTAATTTGATTTTATTGTGGTGAGTCATCCGGTTGATGAGCAGCATGGCGAGTAAGCCCATGGCACACGCGCCGACATAAAAATTAACATTCAAGATCATGCCGACGATCGCGCCGCCAATTGCCGCGTGAGCTAATCCATGACCCACATAGCTCATGCCACGCACGACTATGAATACGCCGATCAGGCCGCATAATGTGCCGATCATCAAGGCAGCAAGTAAACCTCGACGGAAAAATTCGTATTCGAGCGGCTCAAGTAGCAATGGCATCACGAACGCCTATCCATAAAACTTAACGGCGTGCTATTGGCAATCAGAAAGTGGCCTTCGTATTTAACGATCACCATATCGCTCCCATAAGTTTTGGCCATAATTTCATTGGTAAAAATATCATGGGGTCGACCTTGCGCCACAAGGCCCTTGTTAAAACAAATTACCCAGGGAAGATGGGAAGCAACCGCATTCAGGTCATGCGTCGTCAATAAAATGGTCATCCCGCCGTTATTCAGATCGCTCAACAAATGCAGCACTTCATGCTGCGTCTTGATGTCTACGCCGGAGGTGGGTTCATCCAAAACAAGCAGTTGCGGGTGATTGATCAGTGCGCGCGCGAGAAAAGCGCGCTGCCGTTGCCCTCCCGAAATCGTTGCGATATGCTGACGCAAGCAATTATGCACACCGAGTCGGTGCGCGAGATCGTGGATTCTCTCCCGTTCTGTCCTGCTAGGCCAAGGCCAGAGACGTCGCCGGGTATAGAGTCCCATGGCGATTACTTCTTCTACTGTAACCGGAAAACTCCAATCAACACGTTCAAGCTGCGGAACATAGCCGACGGTACCGGGCGCAACCTTTCCTGCAGGATGTGCATTCAGGAGCACCTGGCCAGAACTCGCGGGATGTACCCCCAGGACGATGTTAAGTAGCGTGGTTTTACCGCAGGCCGTCGGGCCCACGATGCCTGCAAATTGTCCAGCGGTAATATCAAGTGAGAGATCGGCGAATACTATATTTTGTTCATAAGCCGCGGTGACATTGCTGAGTGTGACGACAGCATTAGCTGGCTGCTCAGTGAAGGCGATTGCTTGCATCAACCGTTGACATACAAGCAGGATCACCGCCTAATGCTTCCGTCATGATTGCTAAATTGTTGGTCATCATGCCGATGAACGAATCTTTGGGTGCAGGGGGGAGCGTGTCATCCGAAAGTTGGACGACAAATCTGACATCCGCTTCCCGCGCGATTTGTGCCATGACTTTGCTAGGAAAGACTTCCGAACCAAAGATTGCAGGCACATTTGCTTTTTTGAGCTGTTTGATGAGGTTAATCACTTCTTGAGGGCCGGGTTCGGAAAAATCAGACGGTTGTATCGCCGCGATGACTGTCATGCCATAGCGGGGAGCGAAATAAGCGAAAGAATCATGATAGGTGACAAGTTTGCGATTTTGTTGCGGGATGGTTGCGATGCAGGCAAAGATGGCGCTGTCGAGTTTCTCTAGTTTGGTTAGATAAAGGGAGGCATTTGCAAAATAGCTCGCTTTGTTGGCAGGATCGAGTTCGCTAAGATTATCCCTGATAATTTCCACATAACGCATCGCTAAAGCAATATTTAGCCACAGATGAGGATTTGGGTAGCCTTTATCACGCGGGTAGCTGAAGTCAAACTGCCATTCTTCTTTTGACAGCGTTTGATTGCCAAGTTGCACAATGGGCGTGGCTACTTTTTTGACCTTCTCGGCTAATTTAACGATGGGTAACTCTAAATCGAGACCATTCACGATGATGAGGTCGGCTGACTGGAGCGTTTTTGCGTCAGCCGGTA